>JBGCDC010000491.1:0-5459 GCA_045105055.1 Phycisphaeraceae bacterium
AGCTCATGCTATTAAACAAGCCGTGGGCGATCGACACCCTCCCCCAGCCCCTCCCTCAAGGGAGGGGAGTTAAGGCAATCAACCCCAAAGCACTACCCCCATGCAACGCACCACCGACGACGGCATCATCATCTCCTGTGACTTCTGCGGCATCGATTGGGATGCCTTTGACCAGGAACAACTCAACCCCATGTCCGAAGGTCACCACGGCTCGGTCATCTGCCTCAACTGCACCAAACGTGCGCTCGAGGAAGCGGGCCCGTCCGACACTGACTTCAAATGCACCCTGGGCCTGACCGACCACGAGGCCGGCGAAGTCTGCTGGCGACACCCCGATGCGACGCCGTCCGACGGCCTCAACAAACACGCCGTCGCCCACTGGGACAACATCCGCCAAGCCGGCCGAGGCTTTGGGAAAGACCCGGATATTGATTACACTTGGGAAGCGGGGAAGTATCCGAGGGTGAAGTCTGTGGATTGAACTACAGAGACACAGAAGGCACGGAGTAGGCGATGACAATGTGTAATCCTGAAATGGCTGTGCTGAGGCATACAATCATTCCTACTTATTGTTTGAAGTGTGGCCGATCATTTCAAATCAAGACATTCTCAGATTTCGAGAAAGAATCCCTTGTCGCCATGGCTCAATTCCAAAAATGCTCGCGCGAAAAGGAATTCTTGGATCGAACGGCAGAGCTTTTTTCCAAGTTCCCCGACTCAAAGCATGCGACAATTGTTTGTAAAACTATCAATCGCAAAGAGGATCGGCCGAGGATTGAACCTGACGAAATCTTTGATGAAGCCCTCAATCAACAACCTGATTTAAAGCGTTTTCTTTTTCGACATAGTTTCATTCTTTCACAAAGAAAACAATTTATTAGGCAGATGATTCTACGATTACGAGCTGACTTGAGTGACTATTCTGTGCATTGTTTATCATGCGCGGGACTTCTCACATTGCAGAGCGATTTTTTCGATCAACTGACATGATTTGAAATTGATAGCTATAAACCCATGTATCAGTGTGGTTAGATTCAAACCATCAACTCCCTAGCACCACCAAATTATCACGGTGGATCACTGCGGCATAGCCTTCTCGGCCGAGCAGTTTTGTGAATTGGTCGGAGCGTTTTCCTTTGATCAGCGTCAGTTCGTCGGCTGAGTAATTGGTCAGGCCGCGGGCCAGTTCCTTGCCGTTGCTATCGCGGACGAGCAGGACGTCGCCGCGTGTGAATCGGCCGGTTACTTCGGTGATGCCTGATGCGAGTAGCGACTTGCCACGCTCGCGGATCGCTCGGCTGGCACCCTCATCAACGCTCACTCCCCCGGCGGGCCGAGCGGTCAAACCGATCCACCGCTGTCGGCTGTCGAGCTTGCGCGCGGCAGGTGCAAAGACCGTCCCGATCTTCTCGCCTTCCATCAGTTTCAGTAGCACATCTTTCTTCGTTCCGGGGGCGATGATCGCGAGCTCGCCCGCTTCGGTGACCAGGCGTGCCGCGTCGAGTTTGGTCTTGATCCCGCCGCTGCCCCAGTTGGTTTTCATGTCGGCCCGCGCGTGCTGTTGTGCATCGAGCACCGAGTCCACGCGGTCGATCACGTTGTTGTTTTTATCGAGTAGGCCGTCGACGGACGTCAGCAGGATCAACGCGTCGGCCCGCATCGCGTTGGTCATCATCGCGGCGAGCAGGTCGTTATCGCCGAAGCGAAGCTCCTCGACCGCGACGGCGTCGTTCTCATTAAGCACCGGCACCGCGCCGAGTTCATGTAGCTTCGCCGCGCAGTTACGGATGTTGAGGAAACGCACGCGGTCGTCGAAGTCGCCGCGCGTCAGCAGCATCTGCCCGGCCGCTCGGCCTTTGCGTTTCGCAGCCGAGTGCAACAGCGACATCAGCTTGCGCTGCCCGATCGCGGCGACGGCCTGCAACTCCGCCAAGTCGGTGGGGCGCTTGTGCAGGCCAAGCTCTGCGCAGCCCGCCGCCACCGCGCCGCTGCAGACCAAGACAACTTCGCGCCCGCCTTCGATGAGCGTGATGACCTGGGCCATTAATCGGTTGATCGCCGCGGTGTCCACGCCCGGCCCAGCGTCGGTGCGTTTGGTCACCAGCGCACTGCCGACCTTTACCACAAGTCGCTTGGCGTTCTTCAGTTCGTTTTGTCGTAATTCAGTCGAGGGCATCAAATAGTGGCTAATGGCTAAGGGGTCAGTGGCACGCCGCAAGACTCAAGCACCAGGACTCAAGCCTTCCTGGTCCGCGAGCAAGGCCAAGATCATATCCGCATGACGCGTCGTCGATCCCTGCCGATGACGAATCACCGCTCGGCCAGCGTCCGCGATCTGCTCCGCCTTCTGCCGATCCGCCAATAGCTCACGCACAGCACCGCCCGGATCATCCGTCACGACCAGCCCGCCAGCCTTACGCATCGCATCCACCACATCCTGAAAATCCTTATGAAACGGCCCAATGATCACCGGCTTACCCAGTGCCGCGGGCTCCATCACATCTGACCCATACAGCCCGAGAAAGCTCCGCCCAACCACCACCACATCCGCAAACGCATAAGCCTTGCTCAACTCCCCGATCGTATCAATCAGGAACACCCGCCCCTCGGAATCCCTGTCATCTCCCAAAGCCTGCTGCGTTGCCGCAGGCAATGCTGCGGGGTCGCCTTTGCGCACCCCCGTCAGCCGCACCGCGTCCGGGCACACCTGCATCACCGCATCGAACCACTCGGGCTTACGCGGCGCAATCACCAACTGCACCCCCTCGGGCAACGCATCGATTAGCAGCCGGTCCTCGCCCGGCCCGGTCGACCCCGCTACCACCACCGGTCGATCACGGTCAATCCCCAACTCCGTAGCCAACTCATCCGACCCCGTCACATCGTCATCCAGCTTCGCGTTGTCCCACTTCATCGTGTCCAACACCCGCACATCGTTGACGCCCATCTCTGCAAAGCGTGCCGCATAATCATCCGTCTGCACCGCCGCGACCTTGAGCTTCGCGAAGCTAGGCCCAATCAATTTCTTAATCTTCCGATACCCCTTGAACGAGCGTTCGCTTAGCCGACCGTTGACGACACACAGCGGAATACCACGCGCCTCACACGCATCGACAAAGTTCGGCCAAACCTCCAGCTCAACCGTCGCCACCACGTCCGGCTTGATGCGATCCAAAAACCGCGAGACCACCCACGAAAAATCCAACGGGTACCGCACCACCGTGTGCTTCTCTGAATACAGCTCCATCGCCCGAGCAAACCCTGTGTTCGTTGTCGCCGCGATCACGATCCGCATGCCCGGCTCGCGCTCCGAGAGTTCTTCAATCAACCCCCGCAACAGCGACACCTCGCCGACACTGACCGCGTTAAACAAAACAGTCTTACCCGCATGAGCCGGTTGCGGCTTCGTATGTCCGTACCGCCCGCGCCAGTCCGTCCGCCACTTACCCGTACGCAACAGCGATACCCCCCAGATCGGGCTGGTCAGCGTCACGCCCACGGCATATGCAAGGTCTCGAAAGTTCGGCACGGAGGTATTGTAAGATGTCCGTATGACGGGGTACTTCGCCATAACCTTGATATCGTTTATTGCCTTGATGATTTTGGCTACTGTCATAGTGATTTCAAGAATTTTGAAGATCAGAGGCGATGGGTTTGCCGGTCATGACACACTAAGGGATATATTTTGTGGCAATTCAAGAAACCTTGAGCCAGCAGAGTTAATCAGAAAAACGCTTGGCCAAAACGTGCCTTGGTCGATTTTTGTTATCTCGATGATGATTACGGTCTTTTCTCTAGTATTGCTGAGTTGCCTCGGTGTGATATGACAAGAATTGCCGGTTATCATGCCCGGCCCATGGCAAGCCAAAACACTTTTTACGTCACGACCCCGATCTACTACGTCAACGACAAGCCCCACCTTGGGCACGTCTACACCACGATGGTCGCTGATGTTGTTGCGCGGTACCACCGGCTGCGCGGAGACGACACGTACTTCCTCACCGGCGTCGATGAACACGCGGCGAAGGTCTCCGACAAGGCGGCTGAGCACGGGTTAAGTCCGCAGGAGTGGGCCGACCAAAACGCGGCCGCGTTCAAGGGGACGTTCGAGAAGCTGGAGATGACGAACAACGATTTCGTCCGCACCTCCAGCGATCGGCACAAAGAAAAAGTCACCGAATACGTCGCGGCACTCTTAAAATCTGGCGATGTCTACGAGGGCGAATACTCCGGCTGGTACGACGCGGGTCAAGAGGAATACGTCCCGGAAAACAAGGCCAAGGACAACGACTACAAGTCCGAAGTCAATGGCAAGCCCTTGGTCAAGAAGGCCGAGAAGAATTACTTCTTTAAACTCGAAAAATACCGGGATGACCTGCTGAAGTTCTACGCGGAGCGCGACGGTTCACCTCGTGGCAGCTACGTGCAACCCGCCGCACGCAAGAACGAGATCGTCAACCGCATCAAGGAAGCCAACGACATCCCGATCAGCCGAACGGGTGCCAACGGCTGGGGTATCCCCGTCCCCGGCGACGCCGAGCAAACGATCTACGTCTGGATTGATGCGCTCTTTAACTACCTGACGTACGTGGATGATGACGAACGCCGCAAGTATTGGAAAAGCGGCGCCACGCATTTCATCGCCAAAGACATCCTCTGGTTCCACGCCGCGATCTGGCCGGCGTTGCAGATGGCGCTGGCGAAATGCGATGGCTACGAATGGGTCTGGGGCGAAAAAGTCCAACAAAACCAACTCGTCTACTCGCACAGCTACTGGGTCAGCAAGGCCAAACTCGACAGCGGCGAAGAAAAAGTCATGAAGATGGGGAAAACGACAGGCAATTTCCTCGATCCCGAAACGCTCAATGCGCTGATTGAAGAGTTTGGTTTAGACGCGCTGCGATACTTCCTGTCGACCCAAGGCCCACTTGGAACAACAGATTCAGAGTTCAGCGAGAAGAAGTACGCCGAGGTTTACAACACCGACTTGGCGAATACCTTCGGCAACTCTTGCTCGCGCGTGACGAACATGATCGGGAAGTATTTTGAAGGCATAACGCCAAGTCGCCAAGACGCCAAGCCGCCAAGTGAATCCTTTTTAGAAAAGGAAGTTGGGTTTGTATTGCGAGACTTGGCGACGATATCTGGTGTCAATTCTTTAAGTGAGTTGTCGTCGCCTGGCTTGGATATTGTTCGTCAAGTTGATTCTTACATTGAACAAACCGCCCCATTCAAGCTCGCTAAAGACCTAAATAAGATGCCTGAAGTTGGCGAGATTCTTTACAGCTGTCTTGAGTCATTACGGATTGCTTCGGTTTTATTGTGGCCGTTTATTCCGGACAAGTGTGAGGTGTTTTGGGGGCGGATTGGGTGCGGGCATTATGCCGATCAGCTCAAGGACAATGGCACGGGCGATCTGGCCGAGTGGGTGAAGTGGGGGCAACTCAAGCCCGGCACGC
>JBGCDC010000492.1:0-3832 GCA_045105055.1 Phycisphaeraceae bacterium
GAAGACGCGGTCGAAGAAGCCGCAGCGTAAATCATTACCACTTGAAGAGAATCAACCGAGATGACTTGGACCCGCAGTGCCTTTGCAGACGAGGCGGCCGACAGCGCTGCCGACCAGATCGCCGCGCTTGAAAAAGCGAAGATCGACCATGTGGACCTGCGCTCTGTTGATGGGATCAACATCGTTGAGCTGCCCGTTGACCACGCGAAGCAAGTCAAGCAACTGCTCGACGACGCGGGTATCAAGGTCGGCATGTATGGCTCGCCGATCGGTAAGACCGACATCGCCGACGCGGTGGACATCGAGCTTGGTCGAATCGATCACTTGGGCAAGATGCTCGAAGTCTTTGGCGCGACGAACGTCCGCATCTTCAGCTTTTACAACAAGGAAGGCCTGCCCCAAGATCAGTGGAAGCAGCAGTCCTTCGACAAGCTCACGAAGCTGAGTGAGCGAGCGGCGGAGCTCGGCTTGGTCCTTTATCACGAGAACGAGACCGAGGTCTACGGCGACCACCCGGACCAGATCGTCGAGCTCGCCGAGCTGCGGAACGATAGCTTCAAGCTGATTTATGACTTTGCGAATTATCAGCGGACCGGTGCCGAGCCTTGGGCGAATTGGCAGCGGCTCAAGCCGACGACCGATGCGCTGCACTTCAAGGATCAGAAAGCCAACGGCGACCACGTCCCCATCGGCAAGGGCAACACCATGGCCAACGAGATCATGGCCGATGCGGTGAAGACCGGCTGGTCGGGGCCTTGTACGCTTGAGCCGCATTTGTATATGTCTGATGCGGTGCTCGCGACGAACGTGCATGGCCGAGGCGACACGTCGCTTGAAGGCAAGACCCGCGAAGAGCTGTTCCAGATCGCAGCAGAGAACGCACACCAGCTCATGAGCAGCGCAGGGGCGATGTGATCGGACCCGGCCCAATCGGTCGGGTGAAGATTCGTTTGGATAGGCTTGTGCGGGCGATTCTGACATGAAGGGATTCATGATGAAGACACCGACCGGAGCGACGACCATGACCACTGCCCGATTAACGCTCGCCGCGATGCTCGCTGTGCTGCCGACGCTATCCGCGTTGCCGCAAGCCGGGTCGCAGGCTGATGAAGACCCCTCGAACAAGCCCGCGGAGGTCACCATCGGCGAGGCCGGCTCGGAGCAGGATCCCTTGTCTGGGCGGGACACGGGTTTGGCGATCGAGCCTGAGCAGGTGACGGACCCTTCGTACATCCAGCCCAAGCAGGCGGTGCCTGCGATGCGTGTCAAGGTCGACCCGCGTGTGCTGGGTGTCGCGCCGGGCGAGCCTTTGCCGCCGCTGCGTCGAGAGGGCGAAGCGCTGCGCAAGCGTGATGGCCAGCTCTTGCCCACTGGCGAACGCGGCTACGCAGTCATCATCCTTGACGCCGACCCTGATGCAGGCGATGACAAGCCACTTGCCATGGTCGTCGCGCCGTGCATGACGCTCGAGTCGATGGAGCGGATGCTCAATGACCGCGGCGAGAACCTGCGCTTCACCGTGACCGGTCAGGTGCACACCTATCGCGGCGTGAACTATCTGCTGCCGACGTCTCAGCCCAAGCCTTGGTTGATTGATGCTGGCGACGAAGAGCAGCTGGTCAACGAGTCTATAGAAGAGGTCGCGGCGCCTGCCGAACCCGAGACAACCGAGCCTACGCAAGATGAAGAAGCGCCCGCTGACGGCACGGCAGATGAAGAGGCAACGCCGAGCGCCGATGAAGTGCTCAGGCAGTTACTCGAACAGAAACGCGACAGCCCAACCGGCGAGGCGACCGGCACGGGCGAGGGTGATGAGGGTTCGTCCAACTCGCGCACGCCGCAGTCGCGCCTTGCAAGCGATCCATTGCTGCTCGGGTTGGACACGGCCCAGCCTTTGGCAGAGTTGAAAGACGAGGGGCAGTTCATCATCGCGCGGACCGGCCGAATGATCCGGTCGGCCGACGGCTCGCAGGCATTGTTTGTGCTCGATAGCGATGGCCCCGGTGCGCCCGAGCCGCCGATGATTTTGCAGGCATGCAAACTCCTTGAAACCATGGAAAAAACGGTGCAGCAGCAGGGCGAAGACGTCCCCTTCGTCATCACCGGCCAGGTCTTTATGTACCGCGGTGCGAACTACCTGCTGCCTTCCATCGTCAAGCGCGAGTTCGATCGCGGCAACCTCGAGTAGGGACTCGCCATGCAAGAACTTGTCATCAAGACCCAGCAGCGCGATCAGATGGTTGAGATCACTGCGCACATTCAACGCATCCTCGATCAAACTTCGATCGATGATGGCTCGGTCATCGTCTTCGTGCCACACACTACCGCTGGTGTCACCATTAACGAAAACGCCGATCCGGATGTCGTGCACGACACGCTCGCTCGGCTCGACAAGATGGTGCCTTGGCGTGAGTCCTTTGATCGGCACGGCGAGGGCAACAGCGCATCACACGTCAAAGCCTCGATGATGGGCTCTAGTGTCACGGTCCTCGTGCAACGCGGAAAAATGATGCTCGGCCGATGGCAAGGTGTCTGGTTCTGCGAGTTCGATGGCCCGCGCACACGATCGGTGTGGGTGACGGTAGGCAAGTAAATGATCAATTCTCGGGGTGCCACGCTGCGTGCCACAGGCCGCTGTGTGTGAATCATCTAGAGCGACTAGAGCATCTTGCGTGTTTACTGGCATGGCTCGGGCTCCTTCTCCCTCGGCGGGAGAAGGCGGGGGATGAGGGGGAGGCGTCAAACAAACGGCGGCTTGTTCCCTATTTCATTGTAAATCGAACGCTGTCCCCTCACCCCAGCCCTCTCCCCAAGGGGAGAGGGAGCTAAGACAGCAAGGACAGAAATCACGCATGCTGCTCTAATCACCCCAGGGTTTCTGCCGCGAGGAGGGCCGCGCCGATTGGCCCGGCGTTGTCTTCTAGTTCGCTGAGCACGATCTTCGTGTCTTTCAACTTATCGGGGAAGACGTGGTCCTCGAAGTTTTTACGCACAAGTTTGAGCCAAGGCTTGCCGAGCGCTTCGCTCGCGCCGCCTCCGAGCACGATGCAGGGCAGGCTGAGTAGGGTGACGGAGTTGGCGATCGCCATGCCGATGTAGCGCGCCGCGTCGTGGACGATCTCGACGGTCAGCGCGTCGCCTTGATCGAAGGCTTGAGCGAGTACCTTCGAGCGGATCTTCGTGAGATCGCCGTCGACCAGTTCGGTGACGACGCTCTTGTGGTTGTACTCGATCATGTGCCGAATGCGTCGGACCATGCTCGTTCGGCTGGCGAGGTCTTCGACGGTGCGATGGCCGAGCGTGCCGCGGCCGCCAACAACCATGTGCCCGATTTCGCCGGCGGTATGGCCCGTGCCTTGGTACAGCTTGCCGTGGATGATGATCCCCGCGCCAACGCCCGTGCCCACGAAGACAGACATCTGCTCGTCGTAGCCCTTGCCCGCACCGGCCTTGTACTCGCCCCACGCGCCGACGTTGACATCGTTGTCGATCACCACCGGGAACGGCAGGCGCTTGCTTAGCTCTTTCTGCAAGGGGTAATCAACCCAGCCCAGGTTCGGGGCATCAAGGACGAGCCCGTGGTCAAAGTCGATCGCACCGGGCGCGCCGATACCCAGCCCAGCGATCTCGTCGCTTTGTAGTTCAGCTTTATCGATCAGCTTGTTGGTAATCTTTTCGATGCGTCCGAGCACGGCATCCGCGCCTTCAGTCTCCTTGGTCTGTGTGCCGTCACGAATGATGATCTCTTGCTTAGAGATATCGTAGATGGCGGCGTGGATGTTGGTGCCACCGAGGTCGATGCCGATGTAGAGGTTTGATTTTTTGGCCATGG
>JBGCDC010000493.1:0-18926 GCA_045105055.1 Phycisphaeraceae bacterium
CGCATCGCCAGTGCTTTTCTTACAACACAGACTGCTCTCCGGCGATGCGTAGCATCGCGGCTATTCTTTCGTGCGTTTTACAGCTTCCCGCTGATCCCCGCGATCAAATCGTCATAGATCGGGTCGGGCTCACGCGTCGCATCAATGACGAGGTAGCGGTTGGGGTCCTGTTGCGCTTGATCGAGGTAGCCCTGACGTACCCGGCGGTGGAAGGCTTCGCCTTTGGATTCAATGCGGTCTTTGGAGGTGTCGAACTCTTTGCCACGTAGCAGCGGGTTCATACGGGCCTGTGCGGTTTGGCCGTCGACATCAAAGACGACAACGAGGTTGGGCCAGTACTTGCCCAGCGCGACGCGGCCCACGGCGAGGATGTCGGGGATGGGTAGCCCGCCAGCACTGCCTTGGTAGGCGAGCGTCGATGAGATGAATCGATCGGCGATGACGAGTTCGCCTCTTGCGATGGCGGGCTCGACGCGTTGGGCGATAAGTTGTGCCCGGCTGGCCATGAACAGCAGCATCTCGCAGCGGAGGTCCATCGGATGTGATTTTTCGTGCTTCGCGTCGAGGAGGACTTTCCGGATCTCTTCGCCGATGTGCGTTCCGCCGGGTTCGCGGACTTCGCAGACGGTGACGCCAGCGTGTTCAACCGCCTCGATGAATCGGTTGAGTTGGGTTGATTTGCCGCTGCCGTCGGGCCCATCGAAGACGAGGAACTTGCCGCGCAAACGGTCGGCAAGGTCGTGATCCAGTGGGATGCTCGGCATAGGGCAAGAGGATAGCGGAAACGGTGCGACTGTTCGGCCGCGAGATGCCTACGATATGCGCATGTCTAAATCTGCCAGCGATCAATACCTGCATCCTTATCAAGAAGCCCATGTGGATCATGGCTCTGACTTCGGTGTCACGCTCTGGGCCAACGAGCGCTCGCAACGGCTCCGGTTCAAGGTCATGACGGAGATGGTGTTTATGCTCGGCAAGCGAGTCTTGGACGCGGGGTGCAGTCGGGGTGATTTTGCGGCGTTCATGCTCGAGAAGGATGTTGCGTACGAGTCTTTTGTGGGTATTGACGCGGTTGAGCCGGTGATTGAGTTTGCGGGGGGGAGAGGGTTGGCGCGAAGTAAGTTTGTCGCTGGCGATTTTGTTCACGATGCTGCAAAGCTTTCGATTGATCGACCGCAGGTGATCACGCTCTCCGGCACACTCAACACGATGGACGACGCCACCGCGATCGGCTTGCTCGATAACGCGTGGCAGGCGACCAGCGAAGTGTTGGTCTTTAATTTTTTGTCAGATCGAGCTTCGGATGAAGCGCCGCAGCAGACTAACCCTGCGAGGCGATTACCCACGTTGGCGATGATGGACTGGGCGCTGAAGCAGACGCCGAGCGTGCGGATGCGGCAAGATTATTTTCGGTTTGGTCACGATGCGACGATCGTGATGCGCAAGGGATGACTGAAAATACGGTGCCGAAACGGGAAGCTTCGCGTCTCTCGCTAGACCCGATCGTGGGATTTCTATCGGTAAAAGCAACTCGTGCAGTCTTGATTGATCGTTTTTATGTGCTTTATCGCGATTTGACCAGGCTAGGGTTTGTGCCTGATTTCTATTGTTTCTCAAATTTTCCTTGACCGGGCGATGCTTTGGGGGCAAACTGGTTTTGTTGTTTGGTTTGGGTTCATCGCCGAGTGATCGGCAAGCCGTCATTTTCTCCCGTATGCATTCGGCAACGCGGGGCGGCAGTGGAGCCTCTTTCATGTCTGTACGACAAGATCGATTTACATTTTTTGGCGTCTTGATCGCGGTAGTTGTCGTGGTCTTGGGCTACTTGCAGCTGGGCCAGCTTTATCCCGTCGCGGGACGTGGGGATGTCTCGGCTGATGATGTGCCTATCGCTGAATCTGAACAAGATGGGGCCGAAGCAGCGCCGCGTGAAGGAGATGCGCGCCCTTAAGCAGGTGGCTTCTGGGTGGGGGCCGGTGGAGCTTTGCTGCGGCTGTTCCCTTGAAGAACAGCTGCGGCGAGGTGCCCGCCAAAACCCGCGGCGAGGACGGCGTGGGTGCCCGATTGATTGCATGGACGCATGGCAGGGTTGGCTTGCAGCTGCGAGCCGTCGGGAAGCTGCATGGGCTCTTTGAGCCAAGGCATGGGTGGGCGTTTGCCGCTGCGAAGGGATAGTGCAGCGACAACAAGTGAGGCTAGACCTGAGGCACCCAGGCTGTGGCCGATAGCGCCTTTGACGGCGTAGAGGTCCGGTGGGGGCGATCCATTCGGGCTCGGCGGCGGGAGGAGGACGCCGAGCTCGGCCGGGTCGTGCTCGAGGGTGCCTGGGGCGTGGGGGTGGATCACATCAATCGATCGGTCGGCAGTCAAGCGATGCCAAAGGTGGGCCAGGCTTGTCATCTCGCTTGGCGAGCGGATGATGTCATAAGGCTCGCAGGCGGTCACGGTATCAACCAGCTCGATCGCGTTCTCGGGAACTTGCTCATCGGGGGCGAGTCGTTTGAGCAGCACGGCCGCGCCCATCTCGCTGAGCATGAAGCCTTGCCTACGGGCGTCGAGTGGGCGCTGGGTGTAGGTGTCGCGCGTCATGTTGCCGAGTACGCCTAGGCGTAGATAGCTGTAGACGAGGGCGGGCGTGATCGCGGCGTCAGCGGAGGCGACGAGGGCGTACGGCGAGGCGTTCGGCCCATTGTCTGCGCTGTTTAGCAGCGACTGTCGCGCGGCGTCTAGCGCGAACAGGCCTGAGGAGCACGCTGCGACGTAGTGGGGCTTGGCTTGGGTGTGCAATCGACGGGTGAGCTGTTGCGATAGATACGCGTGCGGCCCCATTGCAAGGCAGCTCGCGATCTCGTCGGTCAGGGGTCGGCCTAGCCCCAGTTGATTCGATACCTTGGCGATCGCGCCCTTGCTCGTGCCTAGCCAAAGCGGCAGGCCTGCGGGTGATACGCCCGCCATCGTCGCCGCCTCGCGCACGGCTCGCTCGGCCAACTCGACTGCTGGGTCGGCGCTGCTGTGCTGAACCGAGACAACGCTGCCTAGCGCACGGGCTAAATCAACCGGCGCGGTGTCCTCGGGTAGCTCGCTGGCTCGGTCGCTAAGCGTTCGCCCTTTAAGTAGTGATGAAAACGTCGCCCACGCGCCTAAGCCAAGCGGCGTCATCAGGCCCCAGCCCGCAATGATGATGCGGGGGGGCTTGTCGTTTGGCGGCGTATTAGTGGCGGGTGGTTTGCTCATGTCGGTGGGGGGGCCGATGATAGCGGCACGGCGCGTCGGGGTCGTCCGCGTCGTCGCTTTATATCCGACCATGGTTTAAGCCTATGTCTATCCAACCCCGCCTGATTCGGACCGAAGGCTACGCGGTGCTTAGCGGCGTCGAGATGCTGATCAAGGCCGGGCTCGAGTGCGGGGTACAGCTATTCGTCGGCTCGCAGCTCGATGGGCCGATGCGTTATGCGGAGCTGATCGATGAGCATTCGGGGCTGCTACGCGACAAAGGGCTCGACACGCTGATCCAACCGGATGCTAGACAGGCGATCGCGGCGCTCAACAGCGCGTATCTCAACGGACAGTCAGCGGTGGGTGTGTTTGATGCGCTAGGTGTCATCGATGCGGCCGGGTCGATGCTCACGCCGCCGCGCTCGCTGCGTGAACAGAGCGAGCCTGGTGCAGTGCTGCTGTGCTTTGGCGATAGCGATACGCGTATCGGCGAAGCGGCGATTGCACTGTTGCGTCGCGCGGGGTGGGTGGTGCTAGAGCCGGCGTTGCAGGACGAGGCGATGGCGTTTGCGAAGTCGGGCATCGAGGTTAGTCGGGTATCGGGTCAGCCGGTCGCGCTGGCGTTGCCGACGAGCCTGATGCACGGAGCGGCGACGGTCGCGTGTTTGCCGAATCGTTACTTTGGCAGCGAGGGTAAAGACCAGACAAGCGAGAGGGCGGTGGATAACGCCGACCCGGAATCAACGGCGTTGGCGGAGTTGATCGCCCGCCAAGTCAATGTCGCGGTCAACCCGTCGGGCAAGGATGAGGTGTTGCCATTAACGCTGATCGCGATCGGTCGTTCGTTCGGCTGGACGCGTCAGGCAATGGGCGAACTCGGCTTAGCGGGGCGGCTCCCGATCCTTCGGCTTGGTGCGTTGTCGCCCTTGGATCGGTCGCTCATTCAAAAACACGCCGAGAGTTGTCAGCAAGTTTTGGTGCTCGACCCGACGGGTTTGAATGTCGCGCAGGGTGTCAAGGCCGCGTTGCAAAGCACGCAGCCTATTGAGCAAAAAGAGGATCAGGCTCAGCCCGAGGCGAAGATCGCAACACTTGCATTAGACCCACACGCTGGGCCGGGCGGGGTCATCGATGCGCTTCGGCCTTGGCTTGAGCAACACCCGACCTTGCCCAGCGAGATCGTGCGAGCGGGGCTTGCGCGTTTTGAAGATATACAACCCGCTGCTGATCAGACCCATAGAATGCTTGCTCGCAGCGAGTCGCCGCCGCCGGGCAGTTCACTGGTCGATGTGTCGGTCGTGCTCGGTCGGCTTCGGCGGGACCTTGGCGATGCGCAGCATATGCTCGAGCAGCACCGCACAGGCCCGATCGATTTGTCGATCTTCGGCGAACTCGATGACACCTCGTCGCTGCTGCTCTCGCGTTGGCAGCCGTTGCAAGGCGGGTTGGATTGCGATGGCCGATTGGCGGGTGCGGCGTCTGCCGGCGCGATGCGTGAGGATGAAGCGGGGCGTTCAGTGGTGCTCATGACCAGTCGTCGCTTTTTCTCGCTAGGCGTATCCACCATCGCGGACAGCGTGCATGCCGGCCGAAACGCGGTCTACGTGATCCACACCGAGGACCCTGCCGAGGCGATCGGTCCGAGACGGCGTTTTAAGCGTCGGCCAAAGGTCAACGCGCTCGACATGCAAGCGGTCATCGCGGGTATCAATGCTGGCCGACGCGAGCCCACGCCCAGCGTCACCACGATCGATCCGTCTGATCGCCCACGCATGCGTCGCCTGCTTGAGCGACTTGTTATGAGCGAGGGTGTCCACGTCGTCATTGCCCGCCGCCGACGCGGCCCGCGCTACTACCGCAAAGCAAGCGAGGTCCACCGTAAGCAATCCGCCCGCCGAGGCTACGTCGCTAAGCAGGGTTGCCTCGTCCACTGCCCCGAGGCAGGCCCGCTCTCCGCTCGTCGTCGACTCGAGTTGGGCATCCTCGGTGTCGAACCCACCGCCAACAACCCCGACCCCTGGACTGTTAGCGTCTCGTGGTCTTGGCACGATGAGACCGTGATGCACGCGTTGGCCGAGCCTGCCGTCGGACTAGCGATCCTTGAGCGAAGTAAGCCCGAGCGATCCCGCGTTGTCCCGCAAGATCTCGACGACCTGCCAGACCCGCCTCGCCCGATACACGCGAACGCGGATGCGTGGCGAGCGACCCTTGCCGGGATCACGGGCACCGCGTTTGGCTTAACGCTACAGCTCATCCTCGAAGCCGGTGCGTCGATGGGCTATTTGGTTCGATCAAGTGTTTCTAATGAGCCGACAGATGGCCCCGAGCCGCGCCGCGCGGATGTTCTCTTTACCCGTCACGAACCGGCCAACGCCCCGCATGTCCCCGCCGCGCCAGGCCGAGCGTCCTCGCTCATGCTCACCGCCCAATCCACGCCAGGCCAAGCCGACCTGATCCTCGGCACTGAATTCACTGAAGCATCGCGTCTCCTCCAAGCCAATGACTCGCCGCATCGCTCGACGCACAGCCACACGCTGCTCGACACGCTGATCATCCCGACCATCCCGTCACTATCCGCAGGTAACGCCAGCGATGACCGCGAATTACTGGAGCGTATCGAGCTGAATGTGGAACAACAAAACGCACCGCTTATGCAAGCACTGCCGATCGCGCGTCTCGCCGAGTGGCTGTGGGGCCACCAGCGTTACGCTGCGTGGGTGTATCTTGGCTATCTCATTCAACGTGGACTCGTACCCTTGACCACCACTGCGATCGAAGCCGCCGGCCAGCGCATCCTCGGCATCACCGACCCTCGAGCTAGTGAAGCGATCCGTGTCGGGCGAAAGCTCGCAGTTGATCCAGAGTACGCCGACCGCGCGTTGCAAGATAAGCACCCCGATATCAATGAGCTTGTGCGTACACTCGCAGACGACTTGAGCGAGATGGCCGGCAGCCGCCGCGGCGCATCACTCGCGGGCTCGTTCCAAGCGATCGTTCAGCCGCTCGTCGATCGCTTAGAGCACCTACCCGACGAGTTGTTGCGGCAAGTCGTCAATACCGCCCAGAGATGCGTCTTCTGGGCTGGCGTGAAGAACGGCCCCGCCTATTGTCAGCGTTATGCAGACACGCTCGATTACATCCTTAGCATCGATTTGCCAGACCACGAGCACAAGCTTACTGCCGCTGCGATCGCTGGGCTGGACCGCGCGATGCTGATCCCTGACGAGGTCTACCTTGCCGCGCTGCTCACCTCGCCACAGCGATACCGCCGTGACCGCAGACGGCTAAACATCTCCATCGAGCAGGGCGACAAGATCAGCTATGTCCACCTGTTTCGTCCGGAGTTTGACCTGTTCAAGCGACGCATCGCCTTCACGCTCACCCTAGGCGAACGCGCGATCAAAACGCTTGCTCGGCTGCACATCCTCCGCCGAATTCGCCCGGGCTGGTACCGCACGCAGCGTGACTTCCGCGACCTCTATCTACAGACCCTCGCCGACCTGCCCCAGGCTCAAAGTGAAGCCGCCTACCGCCACGCGATCGACATCGCCGACGTGACCGATACGATCCGCGGCCGAGGCGACGTCCGTCGTGATTCTGTTCAAGCCGCCCGCCGTAAGCTCGAAAAACTCATTGCCGGTAGTGACGATAATTAATCCTCGCGTTCCGCTACCGCACACCTGTCAAGGGTATCTTGATCATGATGAAACAAGCGACATATCAGAAACGTTTACGTGCCAGGCCCGGCCGAGCCTGGCTTGGCATCGTGATCCCGCTTGCGCTCATCGCGATCGCGTCGGGCGTATTCGTATTAGTCTCGCAGCGTGAGGCGGATAACGTGCCGCCTGTCTTTGAACCTATAACGCTTGAATCCGGCAAGGACTACTACCTTATGGTTCGAACGATCGAGCTCTACCCGACTCGCCCCGGCGGCAAGGCATGGGATCGGCTCGACGGCAGTGGACCGGACATCCAATTCAACCTCACTTGGCAAGGCAACACCATCTTCGAAAGCCAGAAAAAAGGCGACACGCTCATCGGCTCGTGGGACGCTATCTCGCTGGATGTAAAGTCCGCGATCCTTAACGGCAAGGTCGACCTCGCTAGTTCGATCGACGCCGCCATCATCCGCGTGCAAGACGATGCAGACGTCAAACTCGAGGTCTGGGACAGCGATTTACCCGGCAGTGATGCGGCCGGCACTGCGACGATGAATCTCAAGAAATTTAAGCTTGGCGATAATACTTTCGCTTTCGAGGCAACGGAGACGAACGCGATCAAACGCATCGTTGTTCGCGTCATTGATAAAGCCCTGCCGATCACCGAACTCGTTGAAGAAGCGACTCGGCCATGAGCATTGCATATTTCTCGACCCGCTTGATGTTGTGTCTCGCGTCGGTCCTCTTAGGGCTGGGGTTGGTCGCGCCATGCATGACGATCCAGCCGAGCATGGGCCAGCCTTGGGACAGTTGGCTACGCTTGCTTGAGCCAAGTGAGCTCGAGCCCAAGACCTATTCGATCCTCGGTGGCATCCTTGAACTTATGCGCACCGATAGCCTCGCGCTCGGCATCCTGCTACTCGCGTTCTCTGTCGTCTTCCCTGCTTTCAAACTTGCCACGCTCTGGTGGGCGGTCAGCGTCATGAAGCACCGCAAGCCGACCGGCCCGGCCCTTTGGGTCACACACCACGGCGGCAAGTTTTCCATGCTCGACGTCATGGTCGTTGCCGTATTCATCGTCGCTATCAAAGGCCTCCCCGGCGAAACCACTGTCACCATCGGCTGGGGCCTATTTGCCTTCGCCGCGGCCGTTATCCTCAGCATCATCGCGTCGCTACAGGTCAAACGACTGGAGCAATCGTTGGTCGATAGGGATGAATCGACCCTAGAGGGTGCGTCCTAAACCCCCGCGCGGTAATCTATCAGGCCGTAAAGGGTCGGCCGTGCCCGGCCCGTATTCGCACGCGAAAGAGCCTCATGGCTGATACGAAAGACCTCGCATCACCGTCCGCCGACGCGGCACCCGCCGTGGCGACCCCGGCCCCCGCTGCGCTAGTCGACGCACTGTACCGACCGATGCGCACCGCACAGGTCGTCGACCGCATCGAGCAAGAGCTCGCGTCCGCTGGTGAGGCGTTTTTTCATATTGCTGGCCTGGGACACGAGGCCTCTGCGGCAGTCAACCTTTTCCTTGGCAAAAGCGACTGGCTGCACCCCCACTACCGCAGCAAGGCATTGATGATCGCCCGCGGCATCGAGCCCAAGGCCTGGTTCGATTCGGTGCTGACCAATGCGGACAACTACTCGGCCGGCCGACAGATGTGCTGCTTTATGGCTGACCGCGAGCTCAACCTCCCGAGCACCGTGATCCCCGTCGGCAACAACGCGATGCAGGCGGTCGGCATCGCGATGCAGGTCAAGGAACACCCCGATAAGCCGATCGTGCTTTGTGGTTTGGGTGACGGGACGACGCAGCAAGGCGAGGTCATGGAGGCCATGGCCGAGGCGGCTCGGTCCAACCTGCCCGTACTATTCTGGATCGAAGACAACGGCGTCGCGATCTCGACCTCGACCAATGGCCAGACGTTCTACAATTTCCCCGCAAGTAAAGACCAGCCGTTCTGGGGTATGGCGATCAACCACTTCGATGGGCGAAACATTTTGCCCGAGCTCGGCCGCATCGGATCGCTTGTCGATGAAGTCAGGCAGTCGCGTGGCCCACGCATCGGCGTCATGCGCGTCGATCGTTTGTGCAGCCACTCGAATGCCGACGATCAACGGATTTACCGAAGCGCGGAGATGATCGCTGAGCTGGATGAGTCAAGCAACGCGGTTGTGAACCTTCGCAAAGCGCTGATCGATGCAGGTGTTGAAGAAGCCAAGCTCGATGAAGCGGACGAAGCGATCGAGAAGCATTGCCGAGAAGCGGTGGAGCTGTCGCGACGCGTCGGTGACCCCGAGCCTTGCGCGACGGCTAGCCGGCCGCTGCCTGCTGAAGTGAGGCCCGGCGCGGAAGAATATTTGGGTGACACTGAAGCGATTGCCGCAGACCCTTCCGCGTCAATCACCATGATCGATGCGATGCGTCGGGTGCTAAGCAGCAAGCTGCAAACGGACGACCGCGTCACGCTGTTTGGCCAAGACATCGAAGACCCCAAGGGCGATGTCTTCGGCGTAACTAAGGGCCTTTCCACCGCGTACCCCGGCCGAGTTGTCAACGCGCCGCTGTCCGAGTCCACGATCATCGGCAGCAGCATCGGCCGAGCCATGGCGGGCGGCAGACCGGTCGGCTTCATCCAGTTCGCTGATTTTTTGCCCACCGGTATCGGCCAACTCATGAGCGAGCTCGGCTCGATCTACTGGCGCACCAACGGCCAGTTCGAGTGCCCCGTCATCCTCATGATCACCTGCGGCGCCTACCGCCCAGGCCTAGGCCCATTCCACTCGCAAACTCTCGAAGCAACCCTCGCACACATCCCCGGCGTTGATGTCATGATGCCCAGCAGCGCGTCCGACGCCGCCGCGATGCTCAACGCTGCATTCAAGTCCAACCGACCGACGGTGTTCCTTTATCCGAAGGTCTGTCTAAACGATCGCGCGCCGTGGAAAGTGACTTCGCCGGATGTTGAGAAGCACCTCACACCCGTCGGCACCGCGCGGACGCTACACGAAGGTAATGACCTCACGCTTGTTACTTGGGCGAGCACCGTCACCATCGGCATGGGCGTCGCCGAGATGCTTAGCACGCGTGACGTCGGCGTCGACCTCATCGACCTCCGCTGCATCAACCCGTGGGATAAAGACAAAATCGTTGCATCCGTTAAGAAGACGGGCAAGCTACTCGTCGTCCACGAAGACAACCTCACCGGCGGCTTCGGCGGCGAGATCATCGCGGGTGTCGTCGAGGAATTGGGGCAAGGCGTGATCGCCAAACGAATTGCCCGCGCTGATACGTGGGTGCCTTGCAACTACACGAACCAGTTGGCCGTGCTGCCGAGCTATCGCAAGACGCTAACGACTGCGTGTGAGATGCTGGACCTCGACATCGATTGGCCAGTGCCGGTGATAGCTGGCGCTGACGATGACAGCATCCAAATCGTTGAGGCACAAGGTTCGTCACCCGCCGACCAAGAAGTCATGGTTAGCGTGTGGAACGTGGCCGTTGGTGACGAGGTCAAGACCGGCCAAATCATCGCCGACATGGAAGCGGACAAGGCAACCTTCGAGTTCGGCTCGCCGTGCGATGGCGTCGTTGCTGAGATCTTGATTGAGACCGATGAGAAGGTGCCTGTGGGCACGCCGGTGATCAAGATCAAGACCGCCGCAACGACCGGCGAAGCCAAAGTCGTCAAGCGACAAACCCGCGAAGACCTGGGGCACCCCGTGATCAGCAAGCGAGCCGGCGTTGCCTCGACAGCGTCTACACCGACCAGCGAAAACGTTCGGGTGTATCTCTCGCCGATTCACATCGCAGAGGGCCGAGACCGCTTGAGCAACAGCGTACTCGTACAGCGGTTCCCCGAGTACTCGGCAGAGGATATCGTCAAGCGCACCGGCATCGAGTCACGACCGATTTTGGCACGCGATCAGTCGGCCTTATCGATTGGTGTCGAGGCGGCCCGCGCGGCGTTGGAGGCCGAGGGGCTCACGCTTGATGACCTCACTGGGATTGTTTGTCATACGACGACGCCGCCGTTAAACACGCCTTCGATGGCCTGCATGATCCTGCGCGAGCTCGATCCCGAGGCTAAGCACGAGCTGATGGTCTACGACGTCAATGCCGCTTGCTCAGGCTGGCTCTATGCCTTGGACACCGCGTACCACTCGATTCGCAGCCAGCCGCACAAGGCGGTTCTCGTCGTCACAACCGAGGCGCTCTCGCGCGTCGTCGATCCGCAAGACTTCGGCACGGTCATCCTCTTCGGCGATGCCGCTACCGCAACGATCGTCCGCGGCTGCACCAGCGATAAACCACTCGCCAACGGCAGCGGTTTGTCCATGGTCCTCGAGCGACCCGTCCTATCAGGCAAGGCCGACGCCGGCGACATCCTCACCGTCGGTTTCCAAGGCCAAGGCCACATCCACATGGACGGCAAGCGCGTCTTTACCGAAGCCGTCCGCGCGATGACCAAGATGGTTAAGCAGGCATTCGACGAATCCCGATTACCTCTCGAAGAAGTCGATTGGCTCGTTCCGCACCAAGCCAACCGCCGCATCTTTGAATCGGTACGCGCCCGACTCAAAGTCCCAGAAGAAAAAGTCATCGACCTCATCGCCGAGCACGGCAACACGTCGTCGTCCTCGATCCCGCTGTCCATCGCCAAGTCCGCACACAAGTTCAAGAAGGGTGACACCATCGGCCTCTGCGCCTTCGGCGGCGGCTTCACCTTCGGCGCGGCAGTCATGGAAGTCGAGTAGGCAACCGCTATGAAACTCTCCTTCATCGGCATGTCCGGCGTCGGCAAGTCCTACTGGGCCAAGCAACTGGCGCAAGCGGGTTGGTATGACTTGGATTGCGATGGCATGATTGCAACGCGCATGGCGGAGATCATCTGCGTCGGATTGAACGAAGAGCCAGTACATGCCCTAGGTGAATGGATGGGCATGCCTTGGACCGATGGATTTGATGACCGTGAAGCCCAATACCTAAAGCTAGAACGCGAAGTCACAGCGTCTGCGATCCGATCGGCTATCGATCGAACTGACGAGACGATCGAAAAAGTGGTCATCGATACGACCGGCAGTGTGATTTACACCGGCGAATCGCTACTCAAGACGCTTAAGCAATCGACGCGGGTCGTGTACTTTGATGTGCCCGGTGAGATGCGAGAAGAGATGGTGAAGCTTTATTTGCATGAGCCTAAGCCGGTACTTTGGCAGGGGATTTTCCAGAGGCAACGGGGTGAATCAAACGACGCGGCCCTTGCGCGTTGCTACGCCGAGTTGTTACGGAATCGTGCCGAGCGTTACCGCGAACTTGCCGATGTGGTGATCGATTACTGCGTGGTGCGTGAGCCGGGGTTTAGGGTGGATGATTTAATCGCGTTGATCAATCCATAGCGAGGTGAAATAGCCGCGATGCTACGCATCGCCGGTGCCTTGCCGTGGTTCTTTTTAAGTTTGTCACGATTCTCCTGCGATGCGTAGCATCGCGGCTATTTCCACTCTTCGCGATACACTCTATCTATGCCCGCGACCGTCCCCCCGGAAACTTCCCCGCAACAGCCCGAACCTGCAAAGCGTTTCAAATATACCCGCGCGCATCGGCTCGGTGGCGACAAGCAGTTCCAAGCGGTCTTCGCAAACAAGCTGCGTAAAAGCAGCGGGCCTTTGGCAGTGCTCGCACTGCCCAATGATCTGCCGCATCATCGCTTTGGCATGACGGTTTCGAGACGGGTGGGTAACGCGGTCAAACGCTCTCGCATCAAGCGCTATCTGCGCGAAGCATTTCGGTTGAATCAGCATGATTTGCCTGGGCGGTACGACTTGGTAGTGATCGTCTATCCGCACGAGGTGTTGAAGCTAGAAGAATATGCTGATCACTTAGCGAAGGCGGTGGGGCAGTTGCATACGGTGGCAACCAAGCGTGCCGCGCGTCATGCCGAGGGGGCATTATGAAAGCATGGATCAAGAAACTCGAGCATGAGCTGCGCGTAACGTTGACCAAGCCCACGGCTCAGCTCACCCGCGGCCAGCGGTCGATCCATCTCAGTATTGACTTGGCCCGCCACGCCCGTCGGCTGCTCAGTGAAAACAGCGCGACCACCATGGCGGCTGCGCTGACCTACCGCACGATCTTTGGCCTGATCCCCATGCTTGTCATGGCCCTTATCGTCTTCCGTGCCTTCGGCGGGTTCGCAGATTCCAAAGAAGGCTTGACCGAACTGGTCTACGAGTATCTCAACCTAGAGATCGATGTCGCCGCGTCCGTAGAAAAAGAACCCGCGCTGAATCAAGACGAGTTGAAGCTCGATGGCGATCCATCGGCTAGCGAAACGACCGATACACCTGTCGCGCGTTCTTGGCTAGGCACGCAAATTGACCTCGTGCTCGGGGACGAAGAGGCGATCGCACAAGCCGAGGCACTCGAGCAGGACCGGGCCAATGCCGAGATGAAACGCCGTATCGATGACTTCGTCGGCGGCGTCGCTGAGGGAGCGACCTCGATCAGCATCGGCAGCATCGGCGTGGTTGGCATGCTGCTGTTGATCTGGGCTTCGGTCGGGCTCATCGTGACCGTCGAGAAGACCTTTAATGTCATTTTTCGTGCGCCATCCGGCCGGCCTTGGCACGTTCGCATCCCGATCTACTGGGCGATCATTACCCTTGGCCCGGTGCTCATCTGGGGCAGCTTCTACATCTCCACCCAACTCGTTGACGCGGTGCAAGACATCCCGGTCGTCGGCACGGTCATCGGCGTCGTCAACCATTTCACCGCGCTGCTCGTGACTTGGCTGTTGTTTGTTTTACTCTTCAAGCTCATGCCAAACGCACAGGTTGCGATCCGACCTGCGATGGCGGGGGCGATGGTCTCGGCACTGGCGTGGGAGCTGATGAAAGCGGCGCTGCGGTGGTACGTCGAGAACGCGGTACTTAGCCAAACGCAGGCTCAGCTCTATGGCTCACTCGCGCTCATCCCCGTCCTACTGTTCTGGGTGTATCTGTCGTGGATGGTCGTACTCGCGGGCCTACAAGTCACGCACATCCTGCAGACGCTCCCCGCACATCGGCGTGGCAAGTTCGAGTCGTCACGCCCCGTACCGGTCGCGCGGGACCCATGGCTGGTCATTCCCGTGATGAGCGCGGTCGCGCAAGCATTCGACACGGGTAAGACGTGCGGAATCGATAAGATCGCAGAACAGGTCGGCGCGCCGGTCGCCACGGTTTCAAAGATTATCGATGAACTCGTCGGCCGAGGGCTGCTGCACAGGTTGCCCAATGACGACGGGCCGAGTGAACTAACGCTCGCACTGCCGCCGGGCCGGATCCGTATCGCAGATTTGATCGCAACGAGCCCGGAACATGCGGATGCGTCAAATTTGCCTGGCCACGAGTTGTTGATGCAGCTCATGCAAGCACAGGACAAGGCGCTTGCGGATGTGACGTTGGAGCAGAAGCGAAGCGATTAGATCGTCGCGTTGCTGTCGTAGCGCTGCGCGATCGGCATGCGGCGGCCGAAGCCGAAGGCTCGGCCGGTGATCTTAAGGCCGGGCGCGGCTTGCTTGCGTTTGTATTCGTTGATGTCGATGAGGCGGGCGATGCGTGTGACGACCGCGCTGTCGAAGCCGGTCTGCTCGACGATCGTTGGCACGCTTTGTTCGCGCTCGACGTAGCGCTCGATGATCTCGTCCAGTACGTCGTATTCGGGCAGCGAGTCCTGGTCGGTTTGATCCGGTCGAAGCTCGGCGCTCGGCGGCTTAGTGATGGTATCGACGGGGATCGTGATGCCATCAAACTGCTTGCGCAAAGGCGAATTCGGATCGTCGTTGATCCAGCGGGCGAGGTCGTAGACCATGGTTTTCGGGACGTCGACGAGCACGGAAAAGCCGCCGCACATGTCGCCGTAGAGCGTGCAGTAGCCTACGGCCATTTCGCTCTTGTTCCCGGTCGTAACAAGCATCGCTCCGGTCTTGTTACTCAGCGCCATTAATAGGTTGCCGCGGAGTCGGGCTTGGATGTTTTCTTCGGTGACGCCGGGCTCGCTGTCTGCAAACATCTCGGCAAGCATGTCTTCCATCGCGGCGTGCGCGGGCTCGATGGGGATGACATCGAACTTCACTTTGAGATAATCGGCGAGGGCTTTGGCGTCGTCGACGCTGCCGCCGGAGGAGTAGCGTGAGGGCATCCCGACGCCGTAGATGTTCTCGCTGCCGATCGCGGCGACGGCGATGGCACAGCTCACCGCCGAGTCTATTCCGCCGGAGAGGCCCATGACAATTTTCTTGAAGCCACACTTGTTGCAGTAGTCACGCAGGCCTAGCACGAGCGCTTCGTAGACCGAGGCGAGGCCGTCTTTAGGTGTCTCGATCCGATTGCCTTTCGCTGTGTCTTCTTCACCGATTGGCACATCCGCGATAAGCAGGTCCTCTTCAAAATCTTTAGCGTGGGCGATGAGCTTGCCGTTGGCGTCGATGACGCAGGAGTTGCCATCGAAGACGAGCTCGTCGTTGCCGCCGACCTGGTTGCAGTAGACCATGGGGATCTTGTGTCGCTTGGCGACGTTGGCCATGAGCTGGAGGCGGAAGGCGTGCTTGCGGACGATATATGGCGACGCGGAGCAGTTGATAAACAGCTCTGCCCCGGCGGCGGCGAGCTCATCGACGGGGTTGTCGTGGTAGAGCTGGCGAGTAAAAGACTCGCGGTCATTCCAGAGGTCTTCGCAGATGCTGATGCCGAGCTTGACGTTGTCGATGGTGCTGAGGTCGACGCGTGGGCCGGGCTCAAAGTATCGCTGCTCGTCGAAGACGTCGTACGTCGGCAGCAGGTGCTTGAGGTGTAGGCTGGCGATTTTGCCGTCGCTGCAGACGGCGGCGGCGTTGTGCAGCTCTCGGCCGGTCTCTTTTTCGGAGCGAACGGGTAGGCCGATAACCGCGGTGATCCCGATACAGGATAAAGCGAGCTTTTCGACGGCGGCGAGGCACAGGTCGATGGCGTCGGGCTTAAGGAGCAGGTCTTTAGGTGGATAGCCGATAATCGCTAGCTCGGGGAAGACGACGAGGCGGGCGTCTTGCTCCTTCGCGCGGTTGATGGCGTTGAGGATGAGGTCTGCGTTGCCGGGGATGTCGCCGACGGTGGGGTTGATCTGTGCGAGTGCGATGCGCATGCGTGTTTTGGTTTAATGTTGGGGTGTTAAATCTTCGACAAGATTCTAGGGCTTGCAGGGCATGGTAGTCTGTTAGCGATTATGTGAACCGATCACCGGGCTTGTCCGTAGCAGCCCCGGAAGGGACCCGATATGAAGCGAATGATATTGAATTTGACTGTGGGGATGATGCTCGTGGCGGTGCTGCTGCCGGGGTGTCAGGCCCGTCGCGATGCGGAACGTAAAGCTCGCATCGAGGATTACATGGCCCGTGCGACGGAGTACCGCCAGTCGGGGCTCGAGGACTCGGCGTTTGCGATGTTCGGCCAAGCGCTCTTGGAGAACCCGCGCGTGGTCGATGCGCACATTGGCATCGGTGATATCTACAAAGATCGTGGTGATTACGACAAGGCGTCGGTTCGCTTTGAGTTGGCTGCGGCGATCGAGCCGACCAACTACGACGCGCACTACAACCTGGGCGTGTGTAAGCAACTGCTCGGCGATCTTTCCTACGCGATTAAAGCCTACACGCGTGCAATCAGTCTGATGCCCGATTCGGCAGAGGCCAACCGCGACCTCGCCTCGGCGTATCTGCAGGAAAGTAAGCCCGGCCTCGCGCTGTCTTATGCCAAGCGAGCCACCGAGCTGGACGGAGAGTCCTTCGGCGCTTGGGCCAATCTTGGCTTCATCTCCGCACGCACCGAGCGATGCTCCGAAGCGATCGAAGCGTTTCGCAGTGCCTCCGAATTGGCGGGTTCGGACGATGACCTTTCGCCGGTGCTGATCGGCCTTGCCGACGCGCACATCCGCATGGGTAATTACTCCCGTGCGACGAACACGCTTAACACGCTCATCAGCTCGAACCCGACTTCGACCGCGCACGAACGCCTCGGCGTCTGCCTTTTTAAGCAGCGTAAGTACGAAGATGCGCTCCGCGAGTTTAAGCAAGCTGTTGAGCTAGACGGTGACGACACCGCAGCCCTCAACGGCCTAGGCGTCGCGTACATGACTTTGTATATCGAAGGCGGCCGAGACAATGTCTTCCAACGCGACCAAGCACTCAAGGCCTGGTCCAAATCGCTTGACCTCAAGCCCGGCCAACGCGCGATCATCTCGCTGGTTACGCGCTACAGCGATATCTAATTGATGAGTTGCTGAGCGAACAAATGACTTAAAGAGCCCCGTCGCAAGGCGGGGTTTTTATTTGTTTGAAATTCGGGTCGTAGGCATGGGACGTACACTGCCCGCGATGATGAACGAGATCGAGTTGTGGCAAGCAGTGGCTGAGGACGCATCGCTAATGGAGCTAGCGTCTGCGGTGGACGCATCGGATGTATCCGCGATCACATTGCTTCGGCGGAACTATTCGGCGGAGCAGGTCTCTGTTGCGCTGAAACTATCCGAGGCGAGGCGGAAGGCCAGGCTCAAGTTTGGTGACGATCATGGCTGTCAGGTTGTCGCAGATGTTTCGGGTGTCGAGCAAGCCAGCGGCGAGAGCGTGGCGTCTTACAAGGCCAAGCGGGTCCGCGATGCACTGGGTTCTGATGCGTTGGTCGCGGACCTCTGCTGCGGGATCGGCGGCGACAGCATGGCACTTGCGCAAGTTGGATTGAGTGTGCTCGCGGTCGATCATTCCCCACTACGCGTGTGGATGGCTCGACACAATAGTGGGCCCAACGTGCAAGCAGCATGTGCAGACGTTACGTCGCTTGATGTGACGAATATCCCGATCCACCTCGATCCGGCGCGGCGTGATGAGAAGGCGGGGCGACGGTCGTGGCGACTCGAAGACTATCGGCCTGGACCTGAGGTAATTGGTCGACTAATCGAGCAGTCACCCGCCGCTGCGATCAAGCTTAGTCCCGGTGTGGATGTGCAAGGACTGCCTTGGGCCGGTGAGCTCGAGTTCATCAGCGATCACGGCCGACTGGTGCAAGCCATCCTTTGGTGCGGCAGCTTTGCGAACAACGAGCGAGCCGCGACGCTGATTGATGATAAAGGTATCCATTGCATCAGCGGCCAAGCAAGCTCGCCGAGCTATCGTGCGGCGGGTCGCTATCTTTATACGTTTGATGCGTCGGTTGAGCGTGCCGGTTTGATCGGCCAACTCTCGTCGCTGCTCGACGCTCCTGCGATCCACCCGAGACTCGGGCTTTTGACGAGTGAACAGGTGATCGACTCGCCTTGGGTCACGGGCTTTGAGTTAATCGAACGATTGCCTTGGCGCCCCAAACGCGTGAAGCAGTGGCTGTCATCAAATGATGGTGGACTGGTCGAAGTCAAAACGCGCGGCAAAGCGTGTGACCCCGATCAAGAGCAGCGTGCTCTGCGCGGCAAGGGCACGACGCCTTACACGGTGTTCGTGCTGCGATTTGATACGAAGGTACAGGCGCTGATCACGCGGCGGATGTCTGTTCAATAGCCGCGATGCTACGCATCGCCGGAGAAACATGACAAGTCTGGCGCGAGGCGCTGGCGATACGTAGCATCGCGGCTATTTTCAATTATGCTGATCACCCGCGCTGGCTGAGCTGGTGCTGATACTCGCGTAGCAGGCGTGAGCGTGTGATCATGCCGGTCACGCGTTCTTGTGCATCGACGATGGGTAGGCTGGACACCTCGTGCTTCGCGAACATGTCGAGCACGATGTCGAGTGTGTCGCCGGGGCGCAGGGTGGGTAGATCGGTCCGCGTCAGTTCCGCAACGATCATCAACGGCACCGCCTCGCGTTCCACCAAGGTGGTGCGGACATCATCGCCAACGACCATACCCCCGCATCGCCCCGCCTCATCGATGACGACGAAATCATTGACTGCATGCTGTGTCGCAAGGTCGATGATGCGCTGCGCGGGGTCGCTCGCAACGAGTGTGACTGCTTGCGAGATCGGCACATCGGAAACCGTCATGCG
>JBGCDC010000494.1:0-4097 GCA_045105055.1 Phycisphaeraceae bacterium
AGACAAGTGACGTCATTACCAACGTTAGCAAAGCATGTACCTGTTACTAGGCCGACATAGCCCGTTCCTACCATCGTGATGCGCATTAGGTCGCTCCCTGATCTGTTGCGAATTATCTGGACGCCGGTTGGCGTAGCGTAAGTTTAAGACATCTTCGGCCTGTATCAGGCTGCGCTATAGTCGAATAATCCAGTTCGTCTCAGAATCAGCTTGTCCTAACACGGCATTACCCTAGAATGCTTCGTTCTAAACAAATACGCCACCCACGCAAGGAGGCCAGTATGGCCCGCGAGAAGGTCCCAGAACCTGTTTTTCAAACCCCCGACGACCAGATCAACGCTGTCGAGCAGTACAAGCTCAACTCCAACGGCGTTGTCGGTGCACTGCCCGAACACGTCCGCGACCAATCCGTCGGCAATATTGCTGAGGACTCTGAACAACTCGCCAAGAGCCACGGCATCTACCTTGAGTACAACCGTGCGCAGACCGGTCGAGAAAAAGACTGGCTTTATATGGTCCGCGTCACCGTCCCCGGCGGAGGCTCGTTCACCGCGGAACAATGGCGTGTCTTCGATGCTATCGCGGATAAGTACTGCGACCACAACCCCGACGGCGGCGCATCCCTCCGCCTGACCACTCGACAAAATATCCAGTATCACTGGCTGAAAAAGCCGGACCTCGTCAACCTTGTCCAAGACGTCGCGTCCACCGGCTACTACACCCTTAACGGCTGCGGGGACAACGTCCGCAACGTCATGGGCTGCCCGCTGTCCAAGTACAGCCCGATCTGTAACGCCAACGAACTCGCACACGAATACGGCACATACTTCCGACTACCCGCCGCGCCGCACATTCAAGTCTTTGCCGTCGACCCTTCGCAAATTGATGACCCAGAAAAGCAATACAGCTACGGCAAACAGCTACTCAACCGTAAGTTCAAAATCGCATTCAGCTCCGTCTCCCGTGACGCGGAGGGCAACTACGTCGGCGATAATTGCGTCGAAGCCCGTGCCTGTGAAATCGGCGTCGCGCCTGTAGTCGAAAACGAAAAAGTCATCGCTTACGAGATGTTCATCGGCGGCGGCCAAGGCGAAAAAAACGGTAAGCCAACCTTCGCGGGCATCGCACTGCCCTTCGCACGCGTCGCGCCCGAGGATCTATTTCCCGCGATGAAAGGCGTCGTCGATGTTCACAAGGAATGGGGCGACCGCAAGAACCGTGTTTGGGCACGCATGAAATATGTCGTTCAGAAGCAAGGCATCCCTTGGTTCCAAAACGAAGTCAAAGCCCTCGGTGTCAACTTCGAACAGCCCGACCCCAACTTCGACCTTGGTGCGCGCATGATGCACCATGGCTGGCAGGAGCAAGAAACCAACGGCAAGCTTGCCTACGGCGCGTACATAGAGAACGGCCGACTCATCGATATCGACCCCGCCAAAGGCAACGGCAACCAGAAATCAATGGTCACGCCGCTGCTCGAAAAATTCGGCGCGGAGCTACTTATCACCGCGAACCAAGATTTGTTGTTCACGGATATCGAACCGGACGCAAAGGACGACTTCGAGGCCGCGCTCGCCGAGCACGGCTACGGGAAACGCAAAGGTAAGGCCTATTCAACCCTCCGCGTCTTGTCCGGTGCTTGCGTCGGTTTGCCGACCTGTCGGCTGGCGTACACCGACTCGGAACAGTGGGAGCCGGAGCTGCTCGATCAACTTGATGAGCTTGGCTACGGCGACATGAACGAGTCCATCGGTATCACCGGCTGCGAACGGCAATGCTTCCGCCCCGGACTGAAGACAATCGGCTGGGTCGGCCAAGGCCCGGACCAATACGCGCTCAAGCTCGGCGGCTCCGAAGACGGCCGATACCAAGGCCAATGGATCATCGGCGTCGATCCGAAGAAGCCCGACAAAGGCGAGCAGTGGTTATTGCGCCGCGTGAGTAAGAAGGACGCTGTCACTGTGACCACGGCGTTGTTCGATTACTACAACGCAAACAAGCAAGACGGCGAAGACATGGGCACGTTCCACCGCCGCATCGGCCAAGATGTGATCGTCGCGCACTTGCGTTCGCTTGAAGCGGTCGAGCCGATGCTGAAGAAGACGTTCCCCAAGCCGTTCATGCCATACCACGAGTGCGGTAAGGTGCGGGTAACAACCACGGCGTAAAACAAGCATGCGGCTATTCTTGACATTGGCTTTAACCGTATTGATCGGTTGTGGGGATGGTTCATCTAATCAGCCCGTCATTGTTATTGAGATCATTGCAACGAATCCGCATCCGTTCCTGATCGATCATGATCGCGTCTGCATCATCACTGTGGACGGCCAAGAAACGCATCGCTTCGATTTATATCCTGACATTGGTACAGGTTCGACGATCTCAAACCTTTACGACCTGCCCGAAGCGGAGCATCTTGTACTAATAGATACCAATGGGACTTGGTATTTCATTAACAAGTCATCTGGCAGCCTAGATCGCCAAGAGTGGCACTGGCAAAAAAAGACACCCGATCATTTTCTAGGAACGTTTGCTTACAGTCAGGAGCAAAGAGCCTATTTGCTGGTTGATTCAGCGGATCGAGTTGAAGGAAACATCTACCTCTTCAAGGATCCGGATACAGAGTAGATGCAATCAGCTAAGGTTGTATCGCGCCAGTAAGAACATCGCCCAGACGACGGGGACGCAGCCGATGGCTACGCTTACTTTGGAAAGTAGTCGGCCGGTTCTGTCGCGTAGGGTGCCAACAATTTCACAGATACAGATGAAGAACACGATCAACGCGAACTTATAAACGATCATGCCAGGCAGGCCATAGTGGTCGATGATCCAGCGCGCTAGTGGATTGACCTCCGCTCCGCCAAAGAGCAGGATCACCCAAGTCATCATGATGTCCATAGAGGATACCAGCAGTAGCCATGCATACGAATTGGGATATCGCATGTGACGCGTGAGTAGGTGCTTGAGTAACGAGGGCTTGGCATCGATCGATACATCCACGCTTGCCGCGACCACCTTTGGTTGTTGAGTCGGCTCAGTCATCGAAAGAAAAACCCCCAACAGATTCGATTGCCTTTGCCACGGCCTGCGTCCCGAGTCGGCCGCCACCGTCTGCCGCCACTTGCTTAAAGAGCTCAGCGATATGCGCGGTGCCATCAAGTGGTAGCCCAGCACGCTTGGCGGTGTCGAGCACGATCGCGAGATCTTTATTGACGAGGTCGATCATGAAGCCAGGCGCATGATCGCCTGCTGCGACCTTTGGGCCAAGGTTTGATATCTGCCACGAGCCCGCTGCCCCGCCACCGACGACCTCGATCATCTTGGTGAGGTCCAGGCCCGATTGTTTTGCCAGTGCCATCGCCTCGATCACGCCTAATAGCGTGACCATCCCCGCAACTTGATTACATGCTTTGCACGCTTGGCCGAGCCCAGCTTCGCCGAGGTGGACCACGCTCTTGCCAACCACTTCGAGCATTGGCATGACGGCTTGCACCGCTTCGTCGGGGCCGCCGACCATGATGCTCAGCGTGCCTTGCTGCGCACCGATATCGCCGCCGGAGACGGGCGCATCAATGAAGTCGATGCCCTGCTCGGCGAGTCGCTTGGCAAAATCGCGCGTGGCGTCGGGGCTGATGGTGGAGTGGTCGACAATGATCGTGCCGGGCTTCGCAGCGGACGCGATGCCTTGCTCACCAAAGAGAATCACCTCGACATCCGGCGTGTCGGTGACGTTGATAAATATGACTTGCGGCCCCTTCGCCGCAAGATCGGCCGGGCTGTCGGCAATCACCGCGCCACACTCAACCAACGGCGTCGCCTTCGCTGCCGTGCGATTCCAGACGATCATCGGATAGCCCGCGTCCATGAGGTTCCCCGCCATCGGAGCGCCCATGATGCCTAAGCCGACGTGGCCGAGTTGTAGTTTTGTATCGCTCAAAGGACTCCTGACAAAACAAAGGGACATCTCACGCGATTTTCTTCAAACGTTGGGCTCAAACATCAAACGATATCGCCTCGACGAGGTCTTGTCTTGTTAAGACTTGAATGAGCGGATCGATGTTACTCGCAGCGTCGATCGGGATACACGCGAAGTGGGC
>JBGCDC010000495.1:0-9725 GCA_045105055.1 Phycisphaeraceae bacterium
GTTGTTTTGTCGGCATCGCCGTCGCCGTCTTTGTCTTCGAGCAGCCACATATGTGGGACACAAGCGAAGAGGACTTTGCCATCAAGGACGAGGACGCCCGAGGCGACGCCGTCGAGTTCGTGGTTGAACCCGCCTGCGAAGATGCTGGAGGTGTCGGCGGTGCCGTCGCCGGTCGTGTCTTTGACGAGGCGGAGTTGGTCGGCTCGGCCGGTGAAGTCTTCGCGAGTGAAGTACTTGTTCGCGATGAGATATTCGATGTGCTCGGCACGCTGTTCGATGGTCATGCGTTGCAGGTCGAGCGGCAGGCTGTTGGACTTGACCATCGGGCCATGCACGATCGCGGGTGCGCCTTTGCCCATGCGCCAGCCCTCGGCGATGTAGATGTTCCCTTGGTTGTCGAAGTCGATGGCGACGGGGTTGAGCGTCATGCCCGGCTTTGCGTAGATCTGCGTCACCCGCGGCACAACCACCGCAGGCCCAGGTTGATGAATCGGTCGGCTGGTGTTGGTGCTGGGTGCTTGATCACCACCGTGCGCGTTTTCGTCTGCGAGCAGCGCAGAACCTTGCATCCAAGCGATTGCTATCAGCGCCGCAATGAGCGAATAACGAAGGGACTTGCGAGCTGGTCCACGGAAAGACAGAACTGTTTTATGCATTCGCGTTAACGCTTTCCCAGCCTTCAAGTACACGTCGTTCGATTTCATCTTCGGGAATCATACTCACCTTATGCGTCTCGCTGCACGCCTCGGTGATGCCTAGCTCACACAAGGCATTGAGCGCGGCTTGCTGCTCGGCCTGCTTTTTCGAGTCCGCCCATGCAGAGGGGAACTCCTGCCCTTCGATCTGCACCGCGACCTCGAAGGCCTTAGCGTGGTCCGGGCCCTTCTCGTCGACGAGCAGGTACTGTGGATTTGTAGGCAGGTGCCGCTGGGCGATCTGCTGCAGGACGCTTTTGAAGTTTTGTTGGTGTGCGGAGTCGGCGGCCTCGTGGATGTAAGGCTTCAGCATTCGCGTGATGAACTCACGGGCCGAGTCGATGCCGCCGTCTAGATAAATGCCCGCGATGATGGACTCGAAGACGGCCGCGGCGACGGAGCTTGGCAGCTTTGGTCGGCCGGACATGCCCTTGCCGAGGGTGAGCATCTTTTCGAGTTCAATCGACTGGCTGACCTTCGCACAGATGGAGCGACTGACGACGGCTGATTTGATTTTGGTCAGGTCGCCTTCGAGGAGTTCGGGGAACTGTTGCCAGAGGTATTCGCAGACGACGAAGCCAAGGATGGCATCGCCGAGAAACTCCATCCGCTCGTTCGAATTGACTCGGCTATCGGCGCACGATGCATGGGTCAGCGCTTCGGTAAGGATCGCTTCATCTTTGAACGTATAGCCGAGGATATCGGCGGCTTGTTGAATCATTGGTTGAACCGGCTTGAAGGGAACGACGTATGTAACTGTCAAGCGCGCGATCGTGATTACGATCGCGTATGCTTGACCCGTCGCCGGTGCCGGGGCGGAGGCAAGGACGTGTGCCTCACCGCCGCTTCGGCAGCAGCGTTTTATATGACTACAGTATGCTGTGCCGTTTGGACGATGTCAACGAATTTTCGCCTGAGTAAAAAGCCAGTTTCCGAAAGTAATGCCGATGCCTAATCGACGCTTGATCGCCTTATTCTGCTCATTTGTGTTCCTGCTGGGAACAACCACAACAATTCTCGCCGCCCCACCGAAGGAAGCCCAGCCGATCTTTAAGGTCGATGAGGTCAAAGTTGGGATGAAGGGTTACGGCATGACCGTGTTTCACGGCACGAAGATCGAGCCGTTCGCCGTGGAGGTCGTCACGATCAACGCGAACGAGACGCCCAACCGCGCGGTGATCTGGGCACGCTGTACCGACGAGCGGATGATCAACACCGGCCCGGTACAGGGTATGTCCGGCTCGCCGGTCTACCTTTGGGACGAGGGTGAGGAGCAGGTGCTCGGCAAGGGAGGCAAGCTCATCGGTGCGTTTGCATTTGGCTACGCGAATACGAACGAGTGTGTCATTGGTATCCAGCCGATCGAGTACATGCGTGCGGTCGGTCAGCGGGCGACGATGGACGATCGCCCTAAGTTGTCGATGAAGGCGGCCCCGGGTGCCGGGCTTGCCCTGATGTCGCAACTGCATGAAACGTCCAAGCGGCTAGACGTGCCAGAGCTGACGCGAGCCAGGCTGGCCGTGGTCCGTGAGATGTACGAATCGATTACGCCGAAGCGATTGCATCATCAAGACACGAAGCAGGACTTACTCACCGGCGCGACGCGCGATGTGACGGGCGACACTTTGCGGATGATGGTGCCTATGGCGGTGGGATCCAAGGGCATCGCGGATGCACTAAGCGCGACGCTTACGCCGCTTGGGATTCAGCCGTTCGCGGTGGACCCGGGGGCGATGGGTGGCAAACCGCCGAAGGGTTTTGATGTTGATAATGTCGAGCTTAAGCCGGGCTCAGCGCTGGTCGTGCCTTTCGCCTGGGGCGATGCGGACCTGAGCGGCGCGGGCACGGTGACGGACGTGCTGCCCGACGGCACGGTGCTCGGCTTTGGTCACGCGATGGACGGCATTGGCGCGACGGCCATGCCAATGGCCACGGGCTACGTCCACTTTATCGTTTCGCTCAACACGATCAGCTACAAGCGGACCGGCGCACTAGAACTCAAAGGCGCACTAGTCCAAGACGAGATGGCCGCGGTCGCAGGTACCAGCGATAAACCATTCACCAGCGCACCGGTCAGCGTCAAGATCAATATCGAAGGGCAGCCAAAGTACGAATATAACTACGAAGTGCTAAACCACCCAAGGATGGGCGCACAGATCGCCGCCGCGGTCGTCGCCCAGTCAGCTACCGCTGTGCAGGACGCGCCGATGCGTAACACCGTGCGATATACCACGAAGGCTAAGTTCTCCAGCGGTCACGAGATCGAGATGGAATCCGCAGCCGTTGGCGCGGGTGGATCCGCTGCCGCGATGGAAGTCGCGCAGCTCGTCGGCATGATCACGCAGAACCCTTTCGAAGAAGTAAAGCTCGACAGCCTCGAGGTCAGCGTCGACATCGACTACGGCTTTGACGCCTATCAAATCATGTCCGCTCAGCTCAACAAGACCACCGCGGCGCCGGGTGAGGCCGTTACCGTCACGGTCGAGCTGTTGGACATGCATAAAAAGATCTTCAAAGAAACCTTCGAGGTCACCATCCCCGAAGATGCGGAGGACGGCGACGTGCAACTCATGCTCGCCGACGCTGCGCAGTACACGCAGATGATCCTCGCGACCAAGCCGTACCTGAACCAAATCGACTCGGTCGATGACTTTGCACGCGGGCTCAAAGAAGTGTTCAAGCCCAAGCCAACCACGCTCTACGCACTGCTGCAAACCAAACGTATCGGCCTCGCATTGGACGGCCAAGGCCTTGACGACCTGCCCGCCAGCAAAGCGGTCGTCCTCGGCAACAACAACCCCAAGTCGCTGGTCTACCAGCAGATGGAAGTCACCGAGAAACAGATGGACCGCATCATTCAAGGCAACGCGCAGCTGAGGCTAAAAATCAAACGTGACCGCGGGACCAGGTAAAACAACAGGCAGGCAGAACAGGCATTCCTGCCTTTCAGTTCGGCGAAGCCGAATCGTAAATCACAACAAATCCAATTTAGGCCTTAGTGCTAATGGCAGACATTAAAGTCCGCCCCACCATTTATAAAAAGAATTAGACCATGCAAACACGAGTCCGTAATACACGCTTCATGACCCGCACCCTACTCGCCACGCTCGGAGCACTCGCACTCGCTACCACCGCCCACGCGGTCACGCCAGGCAAGTTCACGCAGACCACTGAAGCCGACTTCTCCGATGGCGATGCCTACGGCACCGTCGTAACCAACCTCGGCGACATCAAGCTCTCCTCCGACACGACCGAGCTCGACGGCCTGCCCGAAGATGTCACCGTCATCCACGACGTAGCGCAAGTCGAAGGCACCACCTACATCGCCGCCGGTCCCGAAGCACGCCTCTACAAGCTCACCGCTGACGGCGTCGAGCTCATCAAGGCCTACGAAAACGAACAAGTCTTCACCCTCGCCTCGACCGGCAACGAACTGCTCGTCGGCATCAGCGGACAAGGCACCTCGCGCGTCGAAGTGCTCGATGGCGATGAAACAGAGGAATTCCTCAAGCTGCCAGAGGCCAAGTACATCTGGGACATCGTCTTTCTCGATGACAAAGTCGTCGGCCGAGACGAGCTGATCATCGCTACCGGTACCGAAGGCAAAGTCCTCCGCTTCTTTGATGGTGCGAAGCAGCCAGAAGTCGTGCTCGAAACCGGCCAAGCCAACATCCTGAGCCTCGCCGTCGACGCAAAGGGCAACATCTTCGCGGGGACCGACACCGATGGGCTGGTCTATCGCATCGATCGTGAAGGCAATCCCTTCGTTGTGTACGACGCACCCGAGTCGGAAATCTCAACTCTCGTTGCGATGCCCGATGGCACGGTCTACGCAGGCACCGCTGCTGCCGACCAAGCACGCCCCGGCCGACTGGAACAGCCTGGGAAACTAGAAGAAGGCCGACCTGACATCGAGCCACTCGATCTCAACAAGCCCGAGCCAAAGCCACTGGACAACGGCGAAGCGCCCGCCGAGCCTGACGCCGAAGTTGCCGCCCCTGAAGCTGAAGATGAAGAGGCAGTAAACGAAGGCGAAGTTGAGCAGGCTGAAGAGGCCAACGAAGAGCCCGCAGGCAAACCGACACCGAGCAAAGAACAATATGACGCGTTGCGAGAAGCGTTGAAAGAACGCCTCGACGCCGCTCGAGAATCAGGCCAATTCGACGCGAGTGCCGACAAGGCACCGGCCGGTGATACCGGCGCCCAGCCTAGCCGTCCTTCTCGTGCCAAGCCCGCGACGCCACAGCAAAAGAAAAAGGGCAACGCCATTTACCGTATCGCGCCGGACGGCTTCGTCGCCGAGGTCTTCCGCGAGTCGGCAATGATCCTTTCGATCATCCCACACGACGGCAAGCTCATCGTCGCCACCGGTAACGAGGGCCAAGTCTTCTCCGTGGACCCGTCGTTTGGAGAAACTACCGTGCTCGCGGACCTCGATTCGAACCAAGTCACGTGTGCTGTCCAGACCGACGAAGGCCTATTACTTGGCGCAGCGAATCCGGGCACGTTGATGCGTATGGAACTGGCTGTCGCTGACGAAGGCGGCTACACGAGCAAGGTGCTCGATGCGGGGCAGGTATCGATCTTCGGCATGTTCAAGCTCACCGTCGACATCCCCGAAGGCACCACCGTCTCGCTTGAGCTCCGTAGTGGTAACGTCGGCGACCCCGACCAAGCCGCTTGGTCCAAATGGTCCGACGCCGTCGTCATCGATCACGACGCAGACGCGAACCCGTTGCAGCCGCGCGAGATTAAGATCGAAGTGCCCCCCGCACGCTACCTGCAATATCGGCTCTCGCTCAAGGGCGATGGCGAGTCGACACCTGTTATCGATCAAGCCGACCTGTCCTACGTCGCGCCGAACACACCGCCGACCGTCGCGAAGCTCATCGTCAAGCCCGCCAACAAGCCCGCGCCCGGTACTGATCCGGACCCCAAGCTACAGATCCAATGGCAGGCCAACGACGCCAACAAGGATCGCCTCGTCTATCGCCTCGAATACAAGCCCGGCAAGGCCGACCGCTACCTGCCCCTCGCATCAGACCTGACCGCACCCAAGTATGACTGGCAAACCCAGCACGTCCCAGACGGCTGGTACACCCTCCGCGTCACCGCAGAGGACAAGCTCGACAACCCCCCGACCTCCGCCAAGACCGGCGGCCGCGTCTCCGAGCCCATCCTCATCGACAACACCGATCCGAGCCTAGACGGCCTCAAGGCCGAGATCCTCGGCAACGGCAAGATCAAGCTCAGCGCCATGGCCACGGACGAGTTCTCCACGATCCAGTCCGTCTCGTACTCGATCGACGGGGCTGAGCTGTATCAGGCCTCCCTGCCCGATGACCTGATTTATGACTCGACAAGCGAGGCTTGGGGCGTTACAATCTCCGATCTTTCCCCTGGCGGACACGTGGTTGCAGTCCGTGTCATCGACGCCAAAGGAAACACCGCCTACCGGCAGCTCATCGTGGACGTCGAGTGACGATCCAAGTTTAGCGGCCACAATCGCGTGGCTTGTACCTCAGATTAACCCAACGAATCCGCAGAGATAAACCGATGTCAACCCATTATCCAAAGCGCCGTTCCCTGATTAAGCGTCGCCGCAAGTTTGGCTTCCGTGCACGCATGAAGTCCAGCCTCGGCCGAAAGATGATCAATCGCAAACGCCGCGTCGGACGTAACGTCAACGTGCGTTCTGACTTCTAATTCAGGCTACGCCGGTCAAGCGACCGGCTATAAATCTTGATCGCCCTCACGAGCACGGTCCGTTTGGTCGTGCTTTTTTCATTGATCAGTGCGACTTCACAACAAGCCCGCTGACACCTGTTAAAATCTCTATCTTTCACCAAACTTTCACCCCCTCCAACCCACAAAGAAACAACATGAGCTTTGCAATCGATTACGTGCATGGACGACAGGTCCTCGACTCCCGCGGCAACCCTACCGTCGAGTGCGAGGTCGGCCTAATTGACGGCACCGTCGGCCGGGCAATGGTCCCATCCGGCGCATCCACCGGCGAGCACGAAGCGGTCGAGCTACGCGACGGCGATAAGACCCAGTACCTCGGCAAAGCCGTTACCAAGGCAGTCGACAACGTCAACGGCCCGATCGCTGGCGAACTCATCGGCGAAGACGCACGCGATCAAGAATCCATCGACGCGATCATGATCGCCCTCGACGGCACCGAAAACAAATCCAACCTCGGCGCGAACGCCATGCTCGGCGTATCCATGGCCGTCGCGCAAGCCGCAGCCGAGTCGGCCGGCCTGCCGCTTTACCGCTACCTCGGCGGCGCGGGCGCGAAGGTCCTCCCCGTACCGATGCTCAACATCCTCAACGGCGGGAAGCACGCGGACAACACCGTCGACTTCCAAGAGTTCATGATCCAGCCATGGGGCTTTGACGATTTTAGTGAAGCACTCCGTGCTGGCGTCGAAATCTACCACGCACTCAAGGGCGTCCTCCACGATCAGGGCCTATCGACTGCGGTCGGTGATGAAGGCGGCTTCGCACCCAACCTCAAGAGCAACGAAGAAGCGCTGAGCATCATCGAGCAAGCCGTCGACAAGGCTGGCGACTCAAGGGGCGAGCAGATCTTCGTCGCACTAGACCCCGCGACGTCCGAGCTCTGGAACGAAGCAGAAAAAGACGGCAAGGAAGGCTACAAGTTCTTCTCGTCGACACAAGAGATTCTCAGCAGCTCCGACATGGCCAGCCTCTGGGCCGACTGGTGCAAGAAGTACCCGATCCGTTCGATCGAAGACGGCCTGGCCGAGAACGACTGGGACGGCTGGAAGGAACTCACCGACAAGATCGGTGACAAGGTTCAAATCGTCGGCGACGACCTGTTCGTCACCAACAAGAAGTTCCTCCAGAAAGGCATCGACTCCGGCACAGCCAACTCGATCCTCGTCAAGGTCAACCAGATCGGCACACTTAGCGAAACGTTCGACGCGGTCGGCCTAGCTATGCGTAACGGCTACTCGGCAGTGCTCAGCCACCGTTCGGGCGAGACCGAAGACGCGACAATCGCAGACCTCGCCGTCGCGACCAACTGTGGCCAGATCAAGACCGGTGCCCCGGCCCGCTCCGACCGTAACGCAAAGTACAACCAGCTCATCCGCATCGCCGAGGAGCTGGGCGATAACGCCGTCTACGGCAGCGTGTTCTGGAACAAGGGCTAAGCAACGATGATCAAGGACGAAGTGGAATCGCTCGAAGACATCGCCTTCCACGCGGAAGTCGGCCTAGAGACCGGCAGCATGTATAGCCATGACGCTGTCGACAAAATGCTCGACTACGGCGACGATTCGATCGAAGCCTTTGACGCGGCATTAGGCGCGGTAGGCGATGAGCTTCGGCTCGTTGGGAATCCTTCGTTTGTGCAGCGGATCCTGCGTAAGCTATTGAGTGCCGAGCCCGAGCCGACCGATGGCGAAGAAGAAGCGGTTTACTACGGCTGCTACTTCGGTCAACTCCTCGTCAAAAATCACGGCTGGCAATGGACCCGCGATGAGCAACTTGGCTACGTAATCGAGAAGGATGGGAAACAGGTCCAGCCGGACGTGCTCGTCTTGGAACGACTTAGAAGCGAAGACGCGGGCACGATCATCCGTATCTACCGTGATCTGGCTAAGTGAGATATGTAGAACGCGACCTACTGCGGGCTATTTCAGAATCAACGATATAGCTTCGCTAAATTAATACGCCTTACCACAGCCCGCTCTCCCTTAAGCGGGCTGTTTTTTATCTGCATGACCTGTTCTGGTCGTAGCGATCAGCGAAGCTGTAGTGCTGGGTGGGTGGCGATATTGATTGGGGCAAAGTAATTTGAAAGTGACGTTGACCTATACCCCAGCACATCCGATAGACCCATTGGAGCGGGGGAAGAAAGAGCCGTCAAACACATGACCTATCAGGTTTCCAGTCCTACCGGGGGGACAAGCGGAAACGAAAGCCGGGCTTTGCCCACTGTCGACCCACTGAATATCAGCCACAACCGCTGGGTTGAAGAGGTTGAATTTCTCAAGGGTTTGCTCTCGACCGACTCGAACGTACCACGCCACGCGCGGTCCGAGGCGCTTGGGCTTTTGCAGTTTCACATGGATGTCCATCGTGTCGGCGGGAGCCACGTCCGGATGGTTGCACGCTGTCACGACCTTCGCCCCGAGTCATTAAAGTTTATCCACAGCCGATACATGCACGCGGGCGCATCCGTCATCTGCTGGATGCGACATGCGGCCAATGGCCTGACGCCTATCCAAGGCACGATTAAAACCTGCGAGTTCGCGCGAGGCGTTGTTCACGTTTCAACCGTCGCGCTGGACCAAGAGATCGCGCTAAGCGACTACCTTGCCTGCCCACCTGAAGAGGAATAGGCCGCTTCTTTAAGAGCATGCCCCACTGAGCCAAGCAACGGATCAAGCAACCGCGCCTTACTCACTGCGCTTACGTAGCAGCTCGGCCATCGCTTTACCCATTGCTTCGCCGACGTTCATATAGGTTTCGGCGTTGCCGCCGTAATGGCTGTTCGACGCGCCACCTTTTGAAAGCGGGTGCGTATAGACGGTCGCGGCTTGACCCTTGAGTTGTGGGTACTTGTCGAAGTCGCTGATCGATAGCATCGCGTCGAGCAGAGCCTTGTCTCCGCCCTTCGCCTCTTCTTTACTGGTTTGGCCAAGCGTCGCACAGACGAACTTTGCCTTCGGCGCATCAAACTCTTTGCGGAGCGCCTTGATCAGCGTGAGTAGGTTTATTTCGTAGCGTTCGTACCACTCTGCCTTACCGCGATCCTTGTCGCCCTGCCACCAGAAGAAGCCCGCGACTTCGTATTCCGTTGCGCCGGGGTAGTGCTTGTCGAGTTCCGAGAGGACCTGCTTCGCGTTGCGGACGTCGATGTCGTACTGCCAGCCTGCGTACCAATCGCCTGCGTCTGGCTTCGGCGGCTCACTGCCTTTTTCCCATGGGCCTTTGACCTTGGAGTACGAGTCTTTGTAGCCCGCGTGGATCTTCCCGCCGTGCTCGTAGCGT
>JBGCDC010000496.1:0-16419 GCA_045105055.1 Phycisphaeraceae bacterium
CCTCACACCCGCTATCCTACCCCACCTATGAGCATTCTCGTCAATAAACAAACCAAACTGATCTGCCAAGGCATCACCGGCTCGGCAGGCCAATTCCACACCACCCAGTGCCTGGCCTACGGCACGCAGGTCGTCGGCGGGGTCACGCCCGGCAAGGGCGGCCTCAAAGATGAAAACGGTCTACCCGTCTTCAACACCGTCGATGAAGCGGTCAAAGAAACCGGCGCGAACGCGACGATGATCTTTGTCCCGCCGCCGTTCGCAGCCGATGCGATTATGGAAGCGGCCGATGCGGGCATCACGATGATCGTCTGCATCACCGAGCACATCCCCGTGCTCGACATGATGCGTGTTAAGAAAGCTCTGGCTCAAGACAAATATAAAGACGCGGTGCTGCTGGGTCCGAACTGCCCAGGCATCATCACGCCCGGCGAGTGCAAGATCGGGATCATGCCCGGCTACATCCACACGCCTGCCAGCGAGTCGAAGGTCGGTAAGGCCGTGGGCATCGTCTCGCGCTCTGGCACGCTGACCTACGAAGCAGTCTGGCAGACCGGTCAACAGGGCCTGGGCCAATCGACCTGCGTCGGCATCGGCGGCGACCCTGTGCGTGGCCTGAACTTCATCGATGTCATCAAGCTCTTTAACGAAGACGACGACACCGACGGCATCGTCATGATCGGCGAGATCGGCGGCACCGACGAAGAAGCCGCCGCTGATTACATCAAAGAACACGTCAACAAACCCGTCGCCGCATTCATCGCTGGCGTCACCGCACCGCCCGGACGCCGCATGGGCCACGCCGGCGCGATCATCAGTGGCGGCGAAGGCACCGCCGAGTCGAAGTTTGAAGCACTCGAAGCCGCGGGTTGTGCGATCGCGAAGTCGCCCGCCGACCTGGGCACGACGATGGCGACGGCACTGGGCGTCTCCGCCGCGATCGCCTAAGCGAATCGCTCATTGCATATGGAACAACCGAAATAGCCCCCATCGCAAGGTGGGGTTTTATTTGCGCGGGTTCGAACTCTCATCTTGCGATGCGGGCTGTTGATGTGTGCAGGTCCATATACTCTTGTCATGTCTGATCGTGATGCATCCCGAGACCCGTTCAAGCAAGCCCGCGAGGCCGAGGGTGTCATGCAGTGCCCGTTCCAAGGCAAGGACATCGCGATGATCCTTGGCTACGCCGCTGTACGTGCCGCGGCGAAGGATACGAGTACATTTAGTTCCGATGCGCCTTTCCGCGTGCCGATCCCTTCCGAAGAAGACATGCGCAGTGTTCGGCAGTTGCCCATTGAGACCGATCCGCCGGAGCACGCTCAGTGGCGGAAGATCGTGGATCCATTTTTTCAACGGCCGCGTCGTAAAGAGGTGACCGAGCAGATTGAAATGCTGGTCGAGCGATCCCTTCAGGAAGCCTTGCAACTCGGCACGTTTGATGCGGTACGTTCGTTTGCTCTGCCGCTGCAGTCCAAGGCGTTGACGTACCTACTCAACGTCGATGAGGCCGAAGCGGGCGAATGGATCGGGTGGGGCACGCATGTTTTTCACGACGGTGAGGATGGCGCGGCGAAGGGCTCCGTACTGGAGGACTACCTCAACCGCCGATTCGATCAAGCCTTGGCCGAGCCGGGCGATGATTTTTTCTCTGCGATGACGCGTACCGAGTTCGACGGGACGCCGTTGACGCGTGAACAGATGCTGGGCTTTGGTAATCTCGCGTTTGCTGGTGGCCGTGACACAATCATCAACTGCATCACGGAGATCCTCGCCCACTTTAGTGAGTATCCCGAAGATCTTGAAAGACTGCGTGGCAACCCTGGCATGGTGCGCACCGCGTCCGAGGAGTTCGTCCGTGTGATCTCCCCACTCACGCTGATCGGCCGAGTGTGCCCGGAGCAGACCAATGTGCATGGCGTGATGGTTCAAGCAAACGAACGCATCGCGCTCTGTTGGGCGTCCGCGAATTTTGATGCTAGCGTCTTTGAATCTCCACAAGACATGCGCCTGGACCGTAAGCCCAACCCACACATCGCTTACGGTACTGGCCCGCACAATTGCCTAGGCGTTCACCATGCACGTGTGCTGATCCGGACGCTACTCAAACAGCTTGCGCAGCAGGTCGAGCGTGTCGAAGTGATCAAGGCAACGCCGAACGTCGAAGAGCAAGCCGAGTACCGGCGACGCGTTGGCTACGACTTGCTCACACTCAAACTTGTGGAGCGATAATGCAGCACCGCTACGTCCCCGACCTCGGCGACTTCTCAAAGTTTGCGGTCATCGATGCGCTGTCCGGAAGCGGCCGAGATCCCACCGCATTGATCTGGTACCTCGTCGATCCCGAAGAGGTCGGCGACCATCACAACAACGACGGTAAACACACGGCCTATCTGGAACATGACCGCCAAGGCCTTGCCCAATGTCACCCCGATCTCTACAAAAAGTTCCAGGTCATTCACGCTGCCGGTGAGAAAAGTGTTGAAGTTTATGAACGACACGAAGTGCTGCCGAACATCAACTACTTCGCTGAGCAAGTGAGCTATAACGGGCGATCTTTGAAGCATCGCGAGGTATGGCGGAAAGCCTGGCTTGAGCGTGCGATGCAAACGGCATACGACTCGAGCCTCGTTGTCCTCGACCCCGACAACGGTTTACTGCCCGGCCGTCTCTCGATCCGTTCGCAATCCGCGATTAAGTATGCAGCACTCGACGAGTGCAAAGCGTTTTACGGCGACGGGCAGCGCACACTCGTCGTCTACCAGCACGCGCATCGGCAAGGCAGTGCTGCCGAGCAAGCGGAGAACGCGTTAACGCGATTGACTTCGCATCTGGGTATCAAAAGACAGGACGCCTTTGCGCTGCGTTTTCATCGTGGTACGACACGTTTTTACTTGGTTGCGTGTGCAAAGCAAAAGCAGTGTTTACTGCGCGATCGGGCTGCAGCCATGATCGAAAGTGAATGGGGCAAACGCGGCCACTACTCGTTGATCGAATGATCACCCTCGGCGTGGGTTTCGTCGGGATTGGCTGCCGCCTTTGCGTGGGCCTTGCGGGGGATATGGGCCCGAGGCTTGGTTGGGGTCTTCTCGTTGGGTTGGTGGGGCGGCCGGGGGCGGCGACGCCTTGGCTGGCGCGGGGGGATTGTCCGCGTCTTCTTCGCGTGCGAATTTGCCGAAGATCATTCGGCCGGCACTGGTTTGCAGTGTGCTGGTGACGATGAGATCGACATCGTGATCTAGGTGTGATCGACCATTTTCGACAACGACCATGGTGCCGTCATCGAGGTAGCCGATGCCTTGGGTGGGCGATTCGCCGGGCTTAACGAGCTTGACGGTCATGTGTTCGCCGGGCAGGACGACGGGACGGAGGGCTTTGGCGAGGTCGTTGATGTTGATGACGTCGACGCCGCGCAGCTCTGCGATCTTGTTGAGATTGAAGTCGTTGGTCATCACTCGGCCTTGCATCTGGTGGGCCAGGTCGATGAGCTTTTGATCGACGTTGATGCCTTCCGCGTCGCGTTCTTCGATGTGAACTTCGACGTTGGTTTTCGCTTGAAGCTTTTGCAGGATGTCGAGGCCGCGTCTGCCACGGGCACGCTTGAGTTTGTCCGATGAGTCGGAGATGACTTGCAACTCATCGAGCACGAAGCGGGGGACGATCACGATGCCTTGCATGACTTGGGTTTCAATGATGTCGAGGATTCGGCCGTCGACGATCACGGAGGTGTCGAGGATGGCGGGGCGGTTGCCGCGGATCTGTTTGGTGAACTCGACGTAGGGGATGATGAATCGGAAGTCGTCTTTGGTCTGCAGGACGAGGGAGATACAGAAGTAGCAGGTGATCACGCCGAGGAGGATCTTGACGCCGAGCAAGAGGTTTTGCTGGGTCTGGATTTTTGCGATGGCTTGAACGACGGCGATCTTGTTGGATTCGATTCGTCGGCCGGCACCTTCCGCGACGATCGCGTTGAACTCGAATGCTTCAAGGGCGGGTTCTTCACCGCCTCGCTGTGCGGCGGTCAGTGCTAAGCGTGATTCCGCGAGTGCTTGTTCGAGTGTCAATTCGATCGGAGGGTCGCCGGGCCGACTGAGGACGCCGACGAGGTCGACGACGTACGCCAGGGGCAGCAGCACGACGAGTCCGACCATGAGCCCGATGAATACGCCGGAGATCGCGGAGAGTTTTTTCTTTGGCGTCAGCGTGTCGGCGGCAATGACGATGACCGCCAGCCCGAGCGTGACCGCAAGGAGCAGCATGAACTGGCTAAAGGAAATGCGGCCTTGCTCTTGGTTAGTGAGCAGGTAAAGGACGCTGATGGCGGTGATGATCACAAGGACCAGGCCGCGTAGGACGAAGAGGATCATGCTGTTTCCCCAAATGAAGGAATGGATGATGGGATCGGGGGTATGCGTTAAGAATACGTCGCGTGGGGTAGAAAGCCAAACGGTTTGCTGGTCGAGCGGGGTTGGGGTATCCTTCTGGGTTCGCGGCAGCGGGTGTTTGACCTGATTGCAACCGCCGCGCAGACAGGCGGCTGGGCCCGATGCACGGGTAGGCTCGCGAACCGGGTCAGGCCTTGATCGGAGCAGCCCTAAGTGGCGTCTGCCCGGTGCCGTTGGTGTCCTGGCCGTCTGTCTGCGGGGCGTTGGCAGCGAAGCTGCTAAGGCTTGTGGCTTGAGTCCTTTGCTTTGAGCCTGCAAGTATGGAGTTGAAGAGATTGTGTTCGAGGCGACCTCAAGCCTCACCCCTCAAGCCCCAAGCCTCTCATGGCCTACACCGTCTTAGCCCGACGCTACCGCAGCCAGTCCTTCGGCGATGTCGTCGGCCAGGCCGCGATCGCCAACACACTCATCAACGCGATCCGCACCAACCGCGTCGCCCACGCCTACCTCTTCTGCGGCACACGCGGCGTCGGTAAAACCTCCCTCGCCCGCATCTTCGCAAGAGCGCTCAACGCACCCAATACCGTCCCCGATTCGCCGACCATCGAAGGCGACACCTACGAGTACCCTGAACCCGACGTCCAGCAGCGCATGGCCGACGCCATCATGCGCGGCGACGACCTCAACGTCATCGAAATCGATGGAGCCTCCAACAACTCCGTCGCCGATGCACGCGACCTCATCGGCTCGGCAGGCCTAGCGCCGACCGCTAACGCGCGCTACAAAATCTACATCATCGACGAGGTCCACATGCTCTCGACGGCCGCGTTCAACGCGCTGCTCAAGACCATGGAGGAGCCGCCGTCGCATGTGAAGTTCATCCTCGCGACGACCGAGCCGCACAAGATCCCCGCGACGATCCACTCCCGATGCCAGCGGTTCGACTTTAAGAACATCCCCGCGGCCGAAATTAAGGCACACCTTGCTGATGTGCTGAGCAAAGAAAAAATCGAGGCGGACGAAGAGGTCCTCTACCAACTCGCCGTGCTCGGTAACGGCTCGATGCGTGATGCGCTGTCGCTACTAGACCGATTACTCGCGACCGGCGAGACGCCGTTGACGCCCGCGATCCTCGAGAACATGCTCGGCTTGCCCGCCCGTGAACGCGTCGTCGCATTGGTCGATGCCTTCGCCGACGGCAACGTGGCCACATCCCTGCAACAGATCGATGAGCTACTCGCTACCGGCATCGGGCAGGATCAACTCGTTGAAGTCCTAATCGAGCACCTTCGGCAACTGATGTTGATCGCTGCGTGTGGCGCTGACTCAAGCTTGGTCGAGCTATCCGCGGACTCAAGGCAGCGCGTTGCAAAACAGGCGTCACGATTTGATGCAGCGGGTTTGGTTCATATGATCGCGCTGTGCGACGGCCTGGCCCGGAACGGCAAGGCATCTAGCAACCCGCGCGCGCTGCTTGATGCGGTCGTCGTGCGTTTGGCGTTGGCAGAGAAGATGGCAGACGTCACGAAAGTGTTAGCCGGTGGGCTTGTCCCGCCGAGTGGCTTAGCCACCGAAAAAAAAAAGCTAACGCCTGATCAAGCAACTGCAACTGCCCCGACAAGTACAACTGAAACTAGCTCCCGCCGCGAGGTGAGGGTTGAGCCCGCTGCGAACGCGAAGCCCAATCTTGCGATGGGGGCGAATGATGACACGCAAGAGCAGTCAGCCATCAGCCTCGACAACCCTGCCGAGGTCTGGTCGCAGTTAATGCAGCGGGTCGGATCCATTTCAGCCTATGCGTGGGTCGATAAGATCGAATTCGCCGAGCTTGATGCGGCTGCAGGCTTATGCAAGATGCGTCCGCGGAAAGGCCATCGTGATATCGCAGGCTTCGTCAACGCTCGGCAGTGCGATCGCTTGGCCGCAGAGCTAACGAAGCTGGCCGGCAAGCGATTCCGGATTGAATTAATCAACGCTTCGCCGCCGCAGCACGCGCAGTCCACGCAAGGAAATAACACCTCACAGAGTCGATCGGGCCAGCGCCAAAAAGCCCTTGATCTACCAATCGTCAAGGATGTATTCGATGTCTTCCCCGAAGCAGTGCTGGTTGATGCGCGAGCGGAGCGTGTGAAGAAGGTTGAGTCGGATGACGATGGAGAAAACGCCTAATCTATTTGGGAGGGCGAGGCTCCTGCCGAGCCGCGAATCATTTGTGACTTTCTGCTCGACGGGAGCCTCGCCCTCCCGCAAGCCAACGACTAAAGGAATTGAAACAATGTTTGACCAGCTTAAGAACATGAAAGACCTCGCCGGGCTGATGGGCAACCTTGGCGGGCTGAAGGAAAAGATGGAGCAGGCCCAGGCCGAGCTTGCGACGAAAACCGTCGAGGCCGAGGCCGGTGCCGGTGCCGTGCGCGTCACGATGAATGGCAAGTTTGAAGTGATCGGCGTCGCGATCGACCCGGTGATGATCACGACCCTCGCTGGCACCGGCAGCGATGCGGACCGTCAGATGGTTGAAGAACTCATCGTCTCCGCGATGAACGGCGCAGTCATGAAAGTCCAAGAGCTCTTGCAAGAAACCATCGGCGAAGCGACCGGCGGACTCGGGGGCTTGAACTTGCCGGGGCTGTAAGCAAGCGGTTTGTGTCAAGCCGACACCGCGAGGCCCATCATGTCATCGATGTGCACCGCGGGGTTGCTGGCACTGGTGCGTTCGCCGATGAGGCCGGTCGATCCGCAGTTAAGGGTCGTGCCGTTGTCGACGGTGAAGTAGCGCAGGCGGTGTCGACCGGGCATGATGGTCGTCAGGATGGTCCACGTGCCGGGTTGTCCAGCAACGGGTTGCATCTCGACCCATCGGCTAGGCGTTGTCGGTCCATCGACCGCAAGAAAAACCTGCTCAGCAGGGCCTGCGTTGGTCGAGAATCGCCAAGTTTCGCCTAGAGTGATATCCAAGTTGAATTTCCTTACGGTAAGTCGTCAACGCAAGCGCCTGATGAGTCCATCAGTGCCCCGAAATGCGAAGTCAGAGCGGCGGTGCGATAGAGAAGCAAAAAGGTATCGGCCGCATCTCGCGACTACCTTAGCCCTAGACCGTCAGGATTTGATGTGCTCACACGAAACGAACGATCGTGCGGGCTAGGTGGTTGGGGGTAATTGCGAATGGATTTAAGAGGGGTGCCACAGAACTGTTTAAGCCAGCTATATGTGGATGCTTTTTGATATGGGATAGACAGTTCGCACACCGCGGCCTATCGGCACGCAGCGTGGCACCCAACACCCAACACCTGTCACCTGCTACCCGTCACCTGACTTCTTCTGCGGTCGCCGGTGCGTGACGCTCAGCAAGAAAACGGAGACGGTGTAGAGCAGCAGCAGCAGGGCGAGGCCGTGCAGCGCGTACTCTTTGGGCTGTGCGTCGAGTGAGCGGTGAAAGAAAAACCAGTCGCCGTTGGCTTGAAGCCAGTCTTGTAGTGTTTTGGACGAGAGGCTTGAAGCGAACGGTGCGCTGGGAAAGTCTTCTTTGAAGATGCGTGGCATGTCTGGGACGCAAGCCCAAATCCCGCCTGCCGTCATGCACAGCGGAACCCATCGCAGGCCACGCCGTATCACGAGCGCCGCGACAGTTGCGACGGCACCGGTGCCGACCATACCGAGCGCGAAATGCATCGTGGTAAAAGCCATGGATCAAAATCGTGTTACGCCGCGTCGCGTCGGCCACGCTGCTTGGGCAGTGGGCGTTGCGGCTGGCTGTCTGCGTAATAGATCGGCTCATCGGGGGCGAGGGTTTGCAAGAGACTTTGCATCTTCTCCGCCGCGCCGGGCCAGGTGTGGCGGTCGAGCACCCATTGGCGAGCGAGTTCGCCGGTCGCTGCGGATTGGCCGGGCTGGCCCCAGATTTTATCCAGACCTTCCACCCAGTCGGCAGGGCGTTTGCAAACCACCATCGGCGGCCTGCCCTCGCCAAAGACCAGGCCCTTGACCGCTTTGGGCGACGCGATGATCGGCATCCCCATCGCCGCGGCTTCAAGCAGCTTGTTCTTAATCCCGTGGCCGCAGCGCATCGGCATCACCGCCGCGCTCGTCGATCGCAGGTATGGCCGAAGGTCCGGCACGTTCGGCAGCACCTCTACACAAGCCTCATCCGCCAACGCGAGCACCGCGTCAACCGGGCGCCGACCAAGGATCGTGAGCTTCGCGTCCGGCCGGTTGTACGACACCTGCCGCCAAACTTTCTTGACGAACCAACGGATCGCATCCACATTAGGCTCAAACGATAGGTCGCCCCAGAACGCGCAGGTGCGTGGCAGACGCATGACGTTCGGGTCGGGCTGGTAGGTGTCGGTATCGACGCCGTTGCGGATCGTGGTCGCGTGGCATCCGCCGATCAAGCCGAGGCGTTTGGTGTCGCTTGGGCTCACGCCGATTGCAGCGGAGAGGCGGTGCGCCTGGTTGCCACGGTTAAACAACGTTTGCATGAGGCCGAACACGGCAGCCATTCGTCCGCGGTGTCGCAGCCCGCTTAAGCCTTCGCGCCGCAGCAGCGAGAGCTGGAAACTCACCGGCTCGTCCGCCGCGTACCACACCCTAGGCAGGTTCGGATACGCCCAGCTCAGCCCGCGCAGAATCACCGGCCCGTGCTGACCGACCGCGATCACCGCAGCAGGGCGGACGCGATCCACCAGCGTGAGTAAGCCCGCGAGCTCTCGGCCGTTGAGCGCTTGGTGCTCAGCAACCTTGCACCTTAAGGCAAAGGCTTTGCCATGCCAGCCCAGCGCGTATCGCTTGATGTCGGTCTTATTCGCCGTTGGCCAATCGAGCATGCGCTCGCTCAGCCAGCCGGGCATCGTCTCATCGGTTTGCCGAAGCGTCGTCGCCGCAACGCGCAGGCCCGCCGCTTGTAGCGAGCGCAGCATGTTGACCCCGTGCACGCGAAAGCCGCGGTCCAAAGGCCAAAGCGGCAGTTCGCTCACCAGCAGCACATCGAGTTGGGGCTTGGGGTTTAGTTCCATGATCGCTTGATCTATGCGGCGCTACGTTTCGCATCATCACGCCGATTTCGCCGACGACTCCGCGCGGCGATCTCGAAGACTTGTGCGTATTGCTCAGCGGTATCCGCCCAGCGGAATTGCGACAGGCGATGCGCGCCGCGATCGACGAGTTCGCCACGGCGCATCGGGTCTTTCATCAATCGCGTAATCGCGCTGGACAGTGCCGTCGCCACGCCCGGAGGCACCATCTCCGCTGCATCACCCGCGACCTCCGGCAGACTCGTTGTATCCGAGGTCAACACCGGCGTCGCCACCGAAAACGCCTCAAGCACAGGTAAGCCAAAGCCTTCCGATAGACTCGGGTACAGCAGCGCCGACGCCGCGCTCAGCAGCACGGGCAGGTCCGCCTCTTCCGCGTAGCCGTGCAGCAGCACTTGTTTTTGTAGGCCAAGCGCTAGGCAGAGCTTTTCGAGTGATTCCTTCGTCGCATCATCGAGACCGACGATGAGCAGCTTCCATTTTTGTCGGTAAGCCAAGCGAACCATCGCCCAGGCCTCGATCACGCCGCGCGTGTTTTTGCGTGGCTCGCTCGCGCCCATGTGCAGCATGTAGGGCCGATCAATACCGTATCGCTTGACGGTCGCGTCGACATCGCTGACGTCGAGCGTTTCATGCTCGACCGTCACGCCCCAAGGCACCGCGATCGCGCGCTTCGCGTTTAGGCCGTGGTCTTTGATGAGTCGTCGGCGGACATATTTACTAGGACTGATGACGGCAGTGGCTTTGCTGCAAGCCGAGGCAACCGCCTGCTCAAATTTATGAAGCTCGTCGCTGCTGCGCCCCTCGGGCAAGTCGAGGGGGATGAGGTCGTGCAGCGTGACGACCGTCGGCACGGGCATCCAGTGCGGGCAGTGGTTGGCCGGGCAATGCAGCACATCGACTTTGTCGAGCCAGGCCGCGGTGGGCAGGCGGAGCTGAGTCCACGCGTCGTAGCGGTCGCCAGGCATCTCGATGAAGCGTGGCACGAAGTTGGCGGGTAGGTCGTCTGGCACATAAGCGGGGCTGCGGTGGTAGGCATTAATCTGCCAGTCCGGACGCACAGCAGCGAGGCGCAAATAAAGCTTTTGAAGGCTTTTGCCGATGCCGCGTCGCTGCGGGCTAAATAGTGTTCTGGCGTCTAATCCGATGCGCATACCGATGACCTCTGGACAACAGCGTCCAGCGTTACTATCGGCCTGTATGCTCGATAGCGTTGAATCACCGTCCGCCATTGGCTACTAAAAAGGTGGTATCCAGCCCCCAATCAGCATGAATTAGTAAACGTGACGATCGGCATCGCATTTAGGTTGAACTAAACAATATCCAGAATCATGCCGACATCGCATTTAACGACACCGCTTTGATGGGGGGTAAAACAGGGTTCACACCTTTGCCCCACCAAGCCGCGCATCTCAATCCGTCTCACTACCGCACGAACGGCCTCGTCTTGGAGGTGTTCGGACGATATACGATTTTCAGTGCTAAACGCCACTTGGCCTCATCCGGAGGGCAGCGATGATTACGCCATCAAATCACCCGCAAGAGCAGTCGCGAATCGACTCGCTCTACGCACACCAGATCCTAGACACCGGAGCCGACAAGGCGTTTGATGACTTGGCCCAACTCGCCTCACAGATCTGTGGCGTGCCGATCGCGCTGGTCAGCCTCGTTGATGAAGACCGCCAGTGGTTCAAAGCCCGTGTTGGGTTAGATCTGATGGAAACCAACCGCGACGTCTCCTTCTGCGCTCACGCCATCAACTATGACGAAACGATGGTCGTCGAAGACGCGACGAAAGATGAACGCTTCCACGATAACCCACTGGTCACTAAAGAGAACGGCATCCGTTTCTATGCAGGCGCGAAAATTTGTGACGAAATGGGCCTGCCGATGGGCACGCTCTGTGTCATTGATGACAAGCCACACGCCTTTAGCAAAGACCAACAGTTCCAACTCGAACAGCTCGCCAGCCAAGCCGGCCGACAGCTCACGCTCCACCGCTTGCTCAACGAATTGTCCGAAGCCAGTCAGCGTGACGAGTTGACCGGCCTGCTTAATCGCCGGGGCCTCATCACGCACATGAAGCAGGTCTCGATTCAACCCGACCAGATCGAAGCGGTGGTCTATGTCGATATGCAGCGGTTTAAGTCCGTCAACGACAGCTTCGATCACGCTGCAGGCGACGAAGTGCTTCAGCAGATAACAAAGCGATTGCAACGTGCGATGAATGAAGCTGTGCGCCTGGCCAATGGCACGAGTGCCAGGCTCGCACGCTTAGTGGGTGACGAATTTATTATCTGTGTACTCACCAAGCACGACGAGCAATGGGTGCAGAACGTCTTCTGCAAGACACTGCTCGATGCGCTCACTGAACCCTTTGTGTACAAACACAATCAAATACACCTAGGCGCAAGAATAGGCATCGCGACATCGTTACCCGGCCAACGGCTCAAAGCCAGCGCCGCCATCTCCGATGCAGACATCGCTGTGCAGCGTGCCAAGCACGCCGGCCAGTCAGTCATGTGCTACGACCGAGTGATGCGCGAGATGCTCGAGCGTGAAAACGAGATCGAGTCCCGCCTCCGATACGCCGTCGAAAACGACGGCATTACCGCAGCCTTCGAGCCCATTCTTGATCTACACACGGGAAAGGTTTTTGGTTTCGAGGTGCTCGCAAGATGGACCGATCCCGAGCTAGGCCGAGTCCGACCCGATCAATTCATCCCGATCGCAGAACGCACCGGCATGATCGATCAAATCTTCAAAGCCGTCGCCAACCAAGCGCTCATCATTTGCAAGCAGGTCACCGCAACAGTTCAGCAAGAAATCTTCTTCTCCGTGAACCTCTCCAAAGTTCAGCTCACAGATGATCGGCTCTTTGATCAGCTCATCGCGCTAACCGATCAGCACCGTATTGATCCTCGCCGACTGCATCTGGAAGTTACCGAGTCGCTTGTTGCGAGCTCCGACGACATGGTCGATAAGCTCCACCGCCTACGTAAGCTCGGCCACCCTTTAATGCTCGACGACTTTGGTACCGGGACCTCGTCGCTCTCTTGTCTCCAGGCCTACCCAGTCCAGTGGATTAAGATCGACCGCGAACTCACCGACGCAGCGGACAAGTCCCGGCAGTACGCCGCGATCATCCAAGCCGTCGCGGACCTCGCATCGAACCTCGGCATGAAACTTGTGGCAGAAGGCGTCGAAGAGGCGCAAACGATCCCGCTTTTGCAAGGCATGGACGTCAGCGCCGCACAAGGGTGGTTCTGGTCTAAGCCTCTGGAACCGAACCAAGTCGCAGACTGGCTTGCCGAACACAATCAGCAAGACAAGCATCAATCGAAAGTCGCCTGATCAACGCCGCGCCTAGCGAAGCCCACTGCTTGCCCGTTCGGGAGCGCGCGGCGGGGTATCGGCCAGCTTTCGTCATGTACACCGATCGATGCGACTGCATGTGCCAACACCCCTAGTCGCTTCGGCCTAAAATGGTGGTTTACTCACCATGGGCCACGCCGTGCATCAAGCAAAAATCAACCACCTGATCGTCGGCCAAGACCAGCCGCTCACCCTCATCGCGGGCCCCTGCCAAATCGAGTCCGAGGACATGTGCCTCCGGATCGGTGAACAGATGCGCGACCGCTGCGCCGAGCTCGGCCTGCAATACATCTTCAAAGCCAGCTTCGACAAAGCCAACCGCTCGTCCATCCACACCCCGCGCGGCTCGGGCCTCGACGAAGGTCTCGCGACCCTTGAGCGCATCGGCAAAGCGCTAGGCGTGCCCACCACCACCGACATCCACGAGCCCTACCAAGCCGAGCCCGCCGGCCAAGCGGTCGACCTCTTGCAGATCCCCGCGTTCCTTTGTCGGCAGACGGATCTACTGGTCGCCGCCGCAAAAACAGGCAAGGCCGTCAACGTCAAGAAGGGCCAGTTCCTCTCGCCCGGCGAGATGACCAACGTCGTCAACAAACTCGAAGAGGCCGGCTGCAAGTCGATGCTACTCACCGAGCGTGGCACCTTCTTCGGCTACAACAGACTTGTCAACGACTTCCCCGGCCTCGAAGACATGATGGATCTCAATTGGCCCGTCTGTTTCGATGTTACGCACTCTACCCAGCTCCCCGGCGGCGGCGGAAACCACACCGCCGGCCGACCCGAACGCGCCCCTTTGCTCGCGCGATGTGCCGTCGCTGCCGGCGTCCAAGCCCTCTTCATCGAAACACACCCCGACCCAAAATCCGCCAAGTCCGACGCCGCCACCATGCTCCCCGTCGAGCAAGTCCTGCAACTACTAGGCCAACTCGCAGCCCTTCACGCCACTGTGAGATCACTGTAATCAGTGCTTGAGCGGTACCGAGCGTCTTTCATGTTTCTAAAAAGTGCGTAATAGCTCACTGGTCACTCATTGTCGCCGCCGGAAAGGCCCCCTCGAAAAACGCCGCACATAAGCCCCTAAGCCCAGGGATTTAACGCGTAGGTCTCCGCGCGATACATCCACACTCCTTCATGTCAGCGCCGATCACTCACCTCTACTTATAAGTCCCGGCACTCAACTTCGCGCTCACAAAGCCCCCGCAACCCGTCGCCACCAACGGGCGTAAGCATGATCGCCTTTTTGCACCGTCGTATTTCTTGCACGGCGTGTGCAGCTAAGAAATAAGAATCCCTCCCTGATCACCCCTCCACTAGGCCTCGTCCCCGTGTGCTTCTTCCCACCGCGCGAGTTTCTGTTTGTCTTTGCCGACCATGTAGAACATGAACGCCGCGCTGGCGAAGAGCAGGATGCCGATGGGCAGGCCGACGAGGCCGAGGATGGCCAACTGTTGGGCGTTGTCTTGGTCGGCCATGGGCAGGGTGTCGTTGCCGGCCTTGACCATGATGCCCCACGCCCCAAGCGCGAGCATGACCAGGCCCATGGTGATCAGCACGGGGATCGCGGCTTGTCGCAGGCCGATCATGCCGACGTCGGGTTTTTGCATCCGCTTTTTACGCCGCGCAGTCGAGCGCATTCCCGGGTCATAAGCGACAGGCTCGGCGTCACTGCCGCTGAGCTGCGCTAACGCGTTGGCTGACATCTCCGACGAATCACGCTCGACGGTCGGCGGAGCATCGGGCCGCTTGGATTGATTCGCGATCGGCGAAGCGGGCCGCCCCGTTGACGGCGGGGCGATGGGCTCGGGCTCGATTGGCAACGCATCGCCGCTGGACGCAGCAGCCAAATCACGCAGGGCATCTTCAGGATCAGACATAGCAAGGCTCCTGCAGAAAGAAAGGGATACACGCTATTGTATCGCGTGATGATGCCAGCCAGCAGGGGTTTCAATACAGCGATTTATTGTCTTGCATGTCATAGCTGCGTGGCGAAAGCCCTGAGCAGCGATGTCGCCCTTGCCAAGTCGAAATGATGCAAGCTGATGTATCGCTGCTCAGGGCTTCCGCTCGAAGCGATCTGTCGCCGAGACGTGATTTACGCCCGACGGATGCCGCCTGCCACGAGTTCGAAGAACTGCGGGTTCAGCTCGGCGAGTGGTTCTCTGAGTTGATCGATTTCGCTCGCTGGGCCGTGCACTTCTAGCCGCTGCAGTTCGTGGAGCTTGAGCGCTTCGTCTAGGATTTCGCCGACGTTTTCGAGGTGGGCCAGCACGCCCGCAGCGTTCGCGTATCCCTCTCGGCAGTGTGCGGTTTGGCCGTCAAATGAAAACGCGTAGTGCAGGACCGCGTCTTCCGTCTTGGTCTTCTCAATGAACTTGGGGCCGAGCGCCTTGAACGCATCGAGCTGGCCTTCGTTGACGGTGAAGTACGGGACGAGCGTGCAGCAGGTGTCTTCGTTAAACATATAAACTCCGGGGTGATTGAGGTAGGCTAATAGAACCGACTTATCTTAGCCCGTTACGAAAAGGATTGATCCATGCGAATGATTTTTGCTTTACTCATTGCTTTGCTACTCATGGCCTCGGCCGGCTGTCATTCACAGCAGGACGCCGCGTCGCCCGAGATGACGGTGATGAGTTTTAATATCCGCAACGGCAAAGCAAACGACGGCGAGAACAGTTGGCCGAATCGCAAGGCCATGGTCCGCGATGTGATCCGCGAATACGACGCAGACCTCGTTGGGCTGCAAGAAGCTTTTCGGTTCCAGTTGGATTACCTCGCGAAGGAGTTGCCGGGCTATCAAGAGGTCGGCGAGGGGCGTGGCGGAGGCACCGCCGACGAATACAGCGCGATCCTCTACCGTGCCGACCGATTCGACTTGCTCGACTCGGGCACCTTCTGGCTTAGCGACACGCCCAGCGTGGTCTCTAAGCACTGGGGCCATCACCACTACCGCATCTGCACCTGGGCACGCCTCCGCGACCGCGACACCGGCGTCGGGTTCTATCTCTTCAACACGCACTTCGATCACAAGTCGCAGCTCGCTCGGCTTAACGCCGCGAAGCTGATCGCACAGCGCATCGCCGACCGCGAACACAAAGACCCCGTCATCCTCACCGGCGACCTCAACGCGGGCGAAGACAACCACGCCGTGCGATACCTCAAAGGCACCCCTTACGAAGTCGCCATCTCAGGACCGGCCGCAGCGAACATGCCGCCGTACCGACTGATAGATACCTTCCGCGTACACCACCCCGACGCGACCCTCGTCGGCACGGGCAACGGCGGCTACAAGGGCAGGACCGACGGCGCAAAGATCGACTACGTCTTCGTCGGCCCAAACATCGAAACCCTAAGCGCCGTCATCGATTCCGCAACACGCAACGGCCGATACCCCTCGGACCACTACCCCGTCATCGCAGAGATCCGCGTCAACAAGCCAAGACCACAAGTCGGATTAGAGTGAGCAGGTATTGGTAAAATAGGCTGGGAAAGCTGCGAAAAACGACTCCCGACCCTTTTTCCCCGATAAGTTGGTGGCGTTCGTATCCGACACTTTTAGTTTCCCCTGGAGCAAGATGTGCAAATATCGGTAATCCGAGCGAGTGGTGGATTTGATGCTACATTTACGC
>JBGCDC010000497.1:0-6478 GCA_045105055.1 Phycisphaeraceae bacterium
GTCACTGGTATCTACTTGAGCACATGCGGCGTTTTTCGTTTGCGTAATAAGAGTTATGTGGCTCTATATGAAATGCAACAAGGACAAGCCAAGCCTGAACAGATATTAAAGACTTAATACCTTGGCGGGTAGCCGGGTCGAGGCTATGCGATCACCCGGAACAAGCTGCATCAGATACATCAACGGCATTTTGTTCAGGGTGTTCGCTTGGGCTCATTCCCGGCCACCCGAGTTGTAGTTGTTGCCTCGCCAGTGATTTGAGATTCGGCTTCGCCGACTGACAGGCAGGAATGCCTAGCCTACCTGATGGCTTGGAACCCGCGAAGCGGAATCAGTACCTCGGCACCGTCTCATCAATCGCCTGACTCCACAGATCAATGCCGCCGGCCATGGACCAGACGTCTTCGAAACCGCGCTCTCTTAGGAACATCGCGACCTTCATCGAACGCATGCCCGCGTGGCAGAAGACGACGAGCTTGCGGTCGAGGTAGTCGTCGAGCTCGTCGAGGCGGTCGCCTAGTTCTTGCATGGGGATGAAGGTGCTGCCTGCGATCTCGGCGATGTCTTTTTCTTTGGGCAGCCGACAGTCGAGCAGGGTGATGTCTTGGTCGGCGTCGTCGATGAGTTGTTTGACGACGCCCGGGCCGAGCTCGATGGCTTCGTGCATGGGCCAGCCGTCGGGCATGCCGCGTTCGTCGAGGGGCACGTTAGGCATGTCAGGCTCCGGCTTGGTCGGCGGCGGTATCAACCAATTCGATGACGGTGTGGGCATCGACGTTGCAGATATAGATTTCGCCGTCGTCTTTGGTGATTTCTAAGCGGTCTAGCCAGAGGCGGTCATCTTTGGAGTGGGCGTACCACGAGCCGGTCTTGCGCTGCTCGGCCTTGACGACGGTGCCCTCGACGCTGTTGGTCAGGGCGGTGCCTTGGCGGGCGATTTGTTTGGTGATGCGGACACGGCTGCCTGGCGTGAGCGTGTCTGGCGTGATGGGCTGGGGGTTGGTCTGATCGGTCATCTTGACGACTAGTTTATCCAAAGGCCGGGCAAGCGGGGCGGCTAACGTGGTCAGGCACGGCGGGGTGTGTTATCCTCTGCGGCTCGCCGCCGCCATGCTTGTCATGGTTAGGCCTTTTTGGAGAGGTGTCCGAGCGGCTGAAGGAGCTGGTTTCGAAAACCAGTGTGCAGTTTCACTGTACCGTGGGTTCGAATCCCACCCTCTCCGCTTTGTTCGATTTGAAGGGGTTTCCGGGGTTGGGGTGATACGTGTATTTATTGTTTTAAATGCAGTATTAGGCAAAAGATCAGCATAACTGTTTCGTGTCTGGGCTCTTTCCAGTTACTATCAAATGGCTGACGCCGGGCGACGTGAAAGCTCTATCGCACTTGAGCCCGGGACTGCAGCACAGAGGGGACAGAGCCATCCGGAAGGGTGCCCCTACCATTATCCCCTTGGCCCGGTTGAAATAACTTCACTCGGGCTTTTTGCTTTGTGCCCAGGCGACTTTGCTTTCGGTGCCGGCTCGTAGGTTGGCGATGTTGCTGCGGTGGCGGAGGATGACCATGGCGGCGAGCAGGGCGCTGACCGATGTGCAGACGGCGATCTCGCCGAGGTCGTAGTCCAGCGCTAGAGCGAAGCCGACGACGAAGAAGGGGAGTACGGCCGCGGCGACAACGCTGGCGAGGCCGACGTACGCGGTGGCCTTGGTGACGACGAACCAGACGACGCCCGCGGCGAGGACGGGGACGCTGAGCACGGGCCAGAAGCCGAGGAGCGCACCGGCACTGGTTGCGACGCCTTTGCCGCCTTTGAACTTGAGGAAGATCGGAAAGACGTGCCCGACGACGGCCGCGACACCGATGGCCAGCCACTGGAGCATCGGGACGGTACCGATGCTCGCGTCGCTTGTAGCGATGAGCCCGCTGGACAGGCCGAAGGCGAGGACGGGGGCGAGGCCTTTGGCCAGGTCGAGGGCAAAGCAGGTGAGTCCCCATTTTTTGCCTAGGGCTCTGCCGAGGTTGGTCGCGCCGACGTTTCCGCTGCCGTGTTCTCGGATGTTGATGCCGTTTAGCTTGCCGAGGATCAGCGCGAAGGACACGGACCCGAGGAGGTAGGCACCGAGCAGGAAGATGAGCCAGTGGAGCATGGGGTCATGTTAACGCAGGGGTGTTTGTTTCGTAATCTAATTAGACGATTGCCGTGGGCGGGTGTGTTGACGTATGATCTAAGACTATGAAGAAGGTAATTGCCAAGGTAACCGTGCGTGTGGTGCTGGCGTCTTTAGTGATGATGTCGGCGTTGCCGGCATTGGGGCAGATCGGCCAAGAGCCGGTGGAGCCCGCACCGGAGTCGGCGTCTTGGTTGGCGTTTTTGCTCGCCTTGTTGTTTGGCGGGTTGATTGCGCTGGGTTGCCTGATGTCACCGAAACGAACCCACCAGGACTAATTCGTAACGAACGCTTTGTGTCCTGATTTTGACTTTTTGACCCAATGGGAGGTCCCCGATGAACCGACGCTCACTCTCCGTCCTGATCGTGCTCAATGTGGTGCTGCTTGCAGCGATCGCGTTAACGCTTGGCCCAGTCCCGCAAGCCCAAGCCCAACTCGGCGGTGGCAGCTACTTAATGATCGCGGGCAACACGTCCCAAGCTCAGCAGCAAGTGGTCTACGTCATGGACACCCGCACCGGTCGCGTCGCGGGCTTCACCGTTAACAGTGCAAACAAGAAGGTCGAGATCATCGGCACGCGTGAAATCGCTGGCGACCTCAAGGCCGGTGCCTCCGGCGGCGGACGCTGATCCGCGATCCGCTTAGACCTTTGCGTAGTTCCCAACTAATCTCCACCCTCCGATGAGGAGCCTTGATATGAACCGTATCCAAACCGCTTGTTTTTGCCTGATTGCCTCTGCTTTTGTTCTCTCCGCGATCCTCGTGGTCCGTATTGATCAGCAAGCCGCACCGAATGCTGTGCAGGCCGACCAAGTCATCGCGATGCCCGCGTTTACGATGATGACCGCCCGGACCCGTGGCGGTCAGGATGATGGCGAAGAGTCGCTGTTTATCTTGGACAACAATGCTGGCGTCCTCGTTGTCTACGCCCCCAACGTCGGCCGAAAGCAGATCGAGCCTATCCAAGGCATCAAGATGTCCGACATCTTTGGTAAGCGATAAACTCCGATTGCCGGATCGAAAACGTTAAACCCACTTAAGGCCGGCGCATGCGTCGGCTTTTTTTTTAGGGCCACCCCATGTATAAACAAGCCATGCCAGAAACCCTTCATACGACTGACGCGCTGCAAGCCAGTGCATTCATGAACGACACCGCCATGCGGCTTGGTATCCAAGTGCTAAGCGGCAACCCGCTGACCCGGGACCAGGCACGCGAGCTCACCAAGCTCGAAGGCAACGATCTGTACGACCTGTTCTTCTGGGCCAACAAGATCCGCACGCAGTACGTCGGCGTGAACGCGAAGTTCTGCTCGATCGTCACGGGCAAGGTCGGCGGCTGCTCGGAAGACTGCTCGTACTGCAGCCAGTCCAAGCACTACGACACGCACGTCCAGCCGTCACGGATGCGCGTCGAAGAGATGCAGTCCGCTGCGGATGAGGCGTTGGCTAGCGGGGCGTCGAGCTTCGGCATCGTGAACTCCGGGCGTGGGCCGACGGATAAGGAACTGGACTGGATGGAGCCGTTTTTCCGTGAGGCGGCTGAGGGCGGGAAGATCCGGCCTTGCGCGACACTTGGCGAGCTCAAGCCGCATCAGGCCGAGCGATTGGCGGACATGGGCGTCCAGCGGATCAACCACAATCTCGAAACCAGCCGACGGCACTTCGGCAACGTCGTCTCGACGCACAGCTACGACGATCGCGTCAAGACGCTCCGCATCGCCAAAGAAGCGGGTCTATCCATCTGCTCTGGCGGGATCTTCGGCTTAGGCGAAGACTGGGAAGACCGCCTGGATATGGCGTTTGAGCTCAAAGACATCGGTGCGGATGTGGTGCCCATCAACTTCCTCAACGCGATCCAGGGTACGCCCTTGCATGGAAAACGTGACGACCTCCAGCCGATGCAGGCCCTGAAGATTGTTGCGATTTACCGGTTTATCTTGCCCGATCGTGAGCTGAAAATCGCGGGTGGTCGCGAGTCGATCTTGCGTGACATGCAGAGCTGGATGTTCTTTGCAGGCGGGTCGAGCTTCCTGGTCGGCAACTACCTCACGACCTTCGGCCGAACGCCCAAGCAGGACCACCAGATGCTGAAGGACTTGGGGATGAAGATCCACCTTTTCGACGAGCGTGAGGTCGAGGCCGAGCCAGAGGTCGCGCCGGGTGCTGGCGCGGGTGCTTTGGGCATTGGTGCCGAGGCGAATAGCCTAATGGTCCGCCAGCGTGGGTCGGTGATGGCCTTGCCGATCATTGATGGCTGAGCACGGCGATCCGACAACTGTCCTGCGGCGCTAGTATGATGTGTGCTTGTTTAGCGTCATCATTCCTATGGACATGGGACCGACTGTGACTTTGATTAAACCGAACAAGAACCGGACCTCGCTACGGCTGGGGTTGATGGTAATCCTCCTAGCCTGTGCGATCGGCGCGACGCTGGTAACCAACGCGCAGAGCACCGACCCGCCTGGCGAGGGTGGTGTTGTAGATACGACTGCTCCGCCCGCTGCGACTGGTGGCCCCGTTGTGGAGGCCGACACCAAGCCAGCCGACCTCAGCGACAACCCGCTGTATCGGTTTCGGGATCTGTTTATGTTCTCGCCGGTGATCAACGGGATCATCGCGGGGCTGTCGGTCCTGGGGCTGGTGATCTTTTTGTACTTCATGGTGTCGATCAACCGCCGCACGTTTGCGCCGCCGGCGTTTGTTGATGAGGTGGTGAAGCTGGTGATCCGTGGTGACTACGAGCGGGCCGGCGATGTGTGCCGACGTGCTCGTGGTGTGTTCGCCGCGGGGATCGTGCAGCGCTGCGTCGAGAACCACGGCCAGACCCACTCGGTCATGCTTGGCATGATCGATACCGAGGGCCGACGACAGGCCGACATCGTTTGGAACCGTGTGAGCTACCTCGCCGACATCAGCAACATCGCGCCGATGCTCGGGCTGGTCGGTACGGTGCTCGGCATGATCAAAGCGTTCTACGGCCTCGAGCACGAGTCCGGCGGCGTCGACGCGATGGTCCTGTCGCGCGGCGTTGGCGAAGCGATGGCGACGACGTTGTTCGGCCTAAGCGTCGGCATCATCACACTCGTTTTTTATTCTCTGACGAAGTCTCGCGCGACACGCACGCTGGCCGACGCTGAGCAAGCGGTGCACATGATCGTCGACCACATTAAACGCGACGGCGGCCTCGACGCACCGACCGGCCTCGCGATCCCCGGGCGACGTTAAAACGTAATTGTGAAAAGGTTTGCTACCCATGGGTTTTGCATCCGAATCCCGAGAACGCGTTCGACCAGTCCTGCCCTTGGCAGGGATGGTTGACATCCTTTTCCTGCTCTTGATCTTCTTCATGTCCACGTACTCCATGCGCGAGCAGGAGTTGTCCGTGGACGTCGGCCTGCCCGCGAGTGAATCCGCAGAGGCCGGCTCGAATCAGGCGCTCAAGGTTGTGATCACCTACGACGCGGAGAACCGCGTGTTCCTCGGCGAGCGATTGTTGCCGCTGGATCAACTCGAAACCGAGCTGGCCAAGCTCGCCGCCATCTCAACCGATCAGCCCGTGATTCTGCGTGGCGACAAAGAAGCAAGCGTCGGCCTGCAGTCGCGCATCATGGACGCGGCCTATGCCGTGGGCCTAGAAGACATCCGCCTGTCACGGGTGGGGAAAGAGTAATGCTGTTTTGTACTCAGAATTTGGAATTGTTCGGGGCGGCAAAGCGCTTTGTTACATGCCTTACTACCGCGGCTCTCTTTTTTGTTGTTATTGGCTGTTCGACAGTTGAGCCGAGCTCTGAGCCAAGTACTGAGTTGCCAAAAACTAAAGATAATGCGCAGGCAAGCGATGACAATAGGATCATTGTTGACCTCCAAGTGGATGGCAGGGTTAAATGGGGTTCCAAGGTCATGACCGCGGAGTCGCTTCAGATTGAAATGCAAAAGCTCGCAGAGATGGATCGTGACTGGGTTGTTTTGCTTCGAGTCGATTCACAACTGCTCTATAGTGGAGTCTTGCCAGTTTTAGAGTCAATAAATTCCGCGGGATTTGAGACGGTACACCTAGTCGCCTACAAGGAGGACGAGTGATGCCTAGCGGTCATCGTATTCTGCTGAGGTTGATCATTTGGTTGGTTTGGACAATACCTGGCGCAAGCGTCTTCGCTCAGTCCGACGCAGAGCATCAGCAATTTTTGTTTGCATACAAACTCTTGCAGCGTGGCGAGGTCGCGGATGCCGCATCTGAGTTTGATGAGTACTTGGGCAAGTTCCCCAACGGTGCGAAGCTCGGCGATGCACAGTACTACCGCGCGCTGCTGT
>JBGCDC010000498.1:0-3642 GCA_045105055.1 Phycisphaeraceae bacterium
CATCAAATGCGTCGCCGAACGAGGGGTCTGTTTCGGGTGGTCCGCCGATGCGTTCGAGGTTGGCGTATTGGAGGATGAGGGTTTTACGGCCGTGCGTGTTGAAGCGGACGGACGCGCGTGTGATCGAGCCCATCGCTTGGACGTCGAGCACCTCGCCGATGCCGAACTGTGGATGGCGGACTCTGCAGCCCTTGGGGAAGAGCGATGCCTGCTTCGCCGCGGTCGAGCGCAGCTCTCTGCCTGCGAACGGATCGTTATCTGCGAAGCCATCGCTCGCGGGCTCAATAAACTCGACCGTATTTTCCGGGAGTTCGTCGAAGAATCTACTGCGCATCGTGGACTGTGTTTGGCCGAAGATCGTGCGCGACTTTGCGTGGGTGAGGTAGAGATATTTCTCCGCACGGGTGATGCCGACAAACGCGAGTCGGCGTTCTTCTTCGAGCTCGTTGTCGTCGTTGTTCGCGCGGCTGTGTGGGAGCAGGCCATCCTCGAACCCGATCATCGCGACGGCGGGAAACTCCAATCCCTTGGCCGCATGCAGGGTCATCAAGGTCACTTGGCCCTGCTCGGAGCTGAGCCCATCGATGTCAGCGATCAGCGCGATGCGTTCGAGGAAGCCCAGCAGCTTGTCTTGGAGCGGTGCGTCGGTGTCTCGGCCGTCGCTGTCGGCTTCGATCTCGACGATGAATTCTTGCTCGAACTGCTGGGCGGCACTGACCAGTTCGCCGAGGTTGTCAAAGCGGGTGCCATCCGGGTCGGACTTGTCGTTGCGGTAGTGGTCTTCTAGGCCGGACTCGCGGAGGACGCGCTCGACGAAGTAGCGGAGGCTGGTGCGATCGAATGTTTCATCGACGCCGTCTTTTTCAAGCGCTTCTTTCCAGCCCTCAAGAATCTTGTCGAACTTGGCGATCGCGTTTTGTGCGCGGGTGTTGATGTTCGTGAGTACGAGCGGGTTGGCGAGGACGCTATCGATCGACGCGCTTTCGGTGAGCGTGTAGGCCTGCATCGATTTGACGGTTGTGGCGCTGATGCCACGGGCGGGGGTGTTGATGATGCGGAGCAGCGTGACCTCGTCGGCGGGGTTCGCCACGGCACGGAGATAGGCCACCGCGTCTTTCACTTCTTTGCGGTCATAAAACGCGGTGCCACGCGCGATTTGATACGGGATCCCACTGTCGCGTAGGGCTTCTTCCATGACCCGCGACAAGGAGTTGACGCGATAGAACACGGCCATATGGCCATAGGGAATCCCCTTGTCGACATGCAGGTCGCGGAAGGTCTCAGCGACCCATCGGGCCTCGCCGCGCTCGTCGTATTGCGTGACGATTTTGACGCGGTCGCCGTCGGGGTTTTCTGTCCAGAGTTCCTTGTGCTTTCGTCCGCGGTTGTTTTGGATCAGCGCGTCGGCAGCGCTAAGGATTTGTTTCGTGGAGCGGTAGTTCTGTTCGAGGCGGACGATCGTAGGATCTGGGTAGTGGTCCTCGAACTCAAGGATGTTGCGGATGTTCGCGCCGCGCCAGCCGTAGATGGATTGGTCCGGGTCGCCGGTGGCCATGATGTTTTTGTGGCCCGACGCGAGCGCGTTGGCGATCATGAACTGGGCGTGGTTGGTGTCTTGGTATTCGTCGATGAGGACGTATTGGAATCGGCTGCGCAGCTCGTCAAGTACATCGGGGTGCTGGCGCATGAGCTGGACGGTTTTGAGCATCAAGTCGTCGAAGTCGAGTGCATGGTTTTTGTCGAGGATCTCGCTGTAGCGGGTGTAGGCCTTGGCGATGGTGCGATCGTAAAAATTGTCTGCGTTGGTTGAGAATTGCTCTGGGCCGATGAGTTCGTTCTTGGCGTTACTAATCGTGCTCAGCGTATTGGCGGGGGGGAAATTTTTGGTGCTGATTTCGAGGTCTTCGAGGGCCTGCTTCATCGCGCGTTTTTGATCCGAGCTGTCGTAGATCGAATAGCCCGGCGGCAACCCGAGCTTGTCGGCGTACTGGCGCAGCAGTCTCGCGCAGAGGCTGTGGAACGTCGAGATGGTGACGGCTTTGGCTTGTCGCTCGGTGAGCAGGGCGCCGACGCGCTCGCCCATCTCTACGGAGGCTTTGTTGGTGAACGTGATGGCGAGGACGTTCCACGGCGCGACGCCGCATCGTTGGATCAGGTGCGCAACGCGTCGGGTGATGACGCGCGTCTTTCCCGAGCCGGGCCCGGCAAGAACGAGCAGCGGCCCATCGAGGTGGACGACCGCCTGCTGCTGCGGCGCGGTGAGTCCGGCGAGCAGGGGATCGGACTGAGCGAAGCCGTTGAGGTCTTCCGTGACAGGGTGTGCATCCATCGACATGCGGGCAGTTTAGCAGGGTGGATTTAGAGATGGGGATGCGGTGCTAAGCCACGAGCGGCTAATTCAGCGGGAGGCCTGTGTCGCTGGTGCAGGAGCCCATTTGCTTGGCCATCGCGAGCGTCTTGCTCGTGCGGACGAGGTGTTGCTGCAGGGCGTTGAAGCGTTCGAAGACGCAAGGCTCGGCTAAGGAGGCGTAAAGCTGCTCGCTATCATGCGAGATCGCTTGCCAGGCCAGGTCAACGATGACGGGCGTCGAGAGGTCCGGGCTAAGCCAGTTGCGGATGTTGCGGATACAAGTCAGCTGCTGCAGGTGCTCATCGCTGAGTAGCTCGTCGAGACGTTTTCGCTGGTCCTCGAGGTCGAGTTCCATCACTTTGGACTCGATGGGGTTGAGCGTTGCGGTCCGGTAGCCGCCTTCAGAAACGTCGTGCTCTTGTGCGACGGTGGCTCGGGCGAGGCCTTGGAGCAGGATGTTGTATCGGCCGTCGTAGAGGCGGTCGTGGTGGGCGAGGTAGCCGACGCAGACGGTGGGGCGGATCGCCGGGGTACCTTCGTAGTCTTGCTGGTAGGCGTCGCCATCGAACACGGCCATGGCGATCAGGCCATCGGAGTCGAGGGCGTCTTTGGTCATCTCGCGATAGCGGTGTTCAAAGATGTGCAGCGGCACGGTTGCGTGCGGCAACAGGATGCACTGTGCCAAAGGGAACAGGCGAATCGGTCGGCTGTAATCGACGGAGAGGGCGTGGGGCATAACGCTTGCAATACATACGCACGGGTGAATCTAAACGCTGCGAGATCATAGGCGCGTGAACGATTGATTTCTTTGTAAATAAGTGTGCTAAGCCGTTAGAGGCTTTCAGATTCCGCCGCCGAGGTCTTGCTCGATTGACGGCTTTGCGCCGCGTCGGGCTTTGACTTTGGGGGTGGGGTGATCGGCTAGCACGGTGTGGTCCGGCGGGACGGACTTGGTCATGAAGACTGAGCCCGCGATGGTGGAGCGGGCGCCGATGACCGTGTCTCCGCCGAGGATGGTGGCCCCGGCGTAGATGGTGACATCGTCCTCGATGGTGGGGTGGCGTCGCTTGCCGCGCCAGGACTGCCCGCCCTTGGTGGAGAGCGCGCCGAGGGTGACGCCTTGGTAGACCTTGACGCGGTTGCCGATGAAGCAGGTCTCGCCGATCACCACGCCGGTAGCGTGGTCGATGAAGAAGGATTCGCCGATGGTCGCGCCGGGGTGGATGTCGACGCCGGTCTCGTTGTGTGCGTACTCGGACATGATGCGCGGGAGCATGGGGACGCCGAGGGTG
>JBGCDC010000499.1:0-8585 GCA_045105055.1 Phycisphaeraceae bacterium
ATCGATAGCAAGCTAGAGCAGGCGATGGACGCGCTGCGTTGTCCGCCGGAGGACGCGGTGATCGGCCCGTTGAGCGGTGGCGAGAAGCGGCGTGTCGCGTTATGCCAGTTGTTGCTGCGTCAGCCGGACGTCTTGCTGTTGGATGAGCCGACGAACCACCTTGATGCGGACTCGGTCGGTTGGCTGGAACGGCACCTCGGCCAGTACCCCGGCACGGTCATCGCTGTCACGCACGACCGGTACTTCCTCGACAACGTGGCGACGTGGATCCTTGAACTGGACCGCGGCAAGGCGATCCCGTGGGAAGGCAACTACTCGTCCTGGCTTGAGCAGAAGAACAAGCGGATGGCGCTGGACGTGAAGGCGGATGCGCAGCTTAAGAAGAAACTGCAAGACGAGCTGGAGTGGATCCGCAAGACGCCCGCCGGCCGACAGGCGAAAACCAAAGCACGGATTCAGCGGTATGAAGATCTATACAACGAACAGAAGGAAAATCAATCGAACGAGATTGATATCTATATTCCGCCGGGCCCTCGGTTGGGCAACTTGGTCATCAAGGCTAAGGGCGTGAGCAAGGGTTACGGCGATCGATTGCTGTTTGAGAACATGGACTTCGAGCTGCCGGCAGGCGGCATCGTCGGCGTCATCGGACCCAACGGCGCGGGCAAAACTACGCTCTTCCGCATGATTACCGGCGAGGAAAAGCCCGACACCGGCGAAGTCACTGTCGGCGAAACTGTGAAGCTTGCCTACGTCGAACAGTCACGCGATGCGCTCGATGACAACATGGATGTCTGGGAAGCGATCTCCGGCGGCAAAGAAGAAATCATCCTCGGCAAACGGAAGATGCACTCGCGCGGCTACGTCGCTAAGTTCTCCTTCCTCAAAACCGACCAATCCCAAAAAGTCGGCACGCTCTCCGGCGGACAACGCAACCGCGTTCACCTTGCACGCATGTTGAAGGAAGACTTCAACGTCTTGCTCTTGGACGAACCAACCAACGACCTGGATGTGAAGACGATCCGTGCGTTGGAGACGGCGCTCGAAGGCTTCGCGGGCTGCGCGGTGGTGATCAGCCACGACCGCTGGTTCCTCGACCGCATGGCCACGCACATCCTTGCATTTGAAGGCGATTCGACCGTCCGCTACTTTGAAGGCAACTACGCAGCTTACGAAAAAGACCGCAAGAAACGACTCGGCCTAGACGCGGATCAGCCGCACCGAGTCAAGTATCGCAAGCTCACGCGTGGCTGATTGCGAATGGCACAAGCGTTTGCTTGAAACGGACTGACCTCTCTAAGCACATATCGAAAGTAGCACAACATGGCCGACACGCCACAACAAACGACGGTGCATGTCCATCACGTACAGTCAAACGGCATGGGCACGGCAGCGGGTGTTTGCTCGATTATTGGGCTTGTGTCCTGCGGGTTGCTTTGCCCGATCGGCCTCGTGCTCGGCCTGATGAGTATGAAAAAAGAGCCGAACGGCATGGCCATTACTGGCGTGGTGCTCGGTGCGATTGGGTCTTTGATTTATGCGATTATCTTCATCTTCTTCGGCGGAGCGTTGCTCGTCGCGTGTGGCGGATGTATCGGTATCGCGAATATGGCCAATGAGTTAGCCGAGCAGCGCGTCGCGTCGCAGCCGGCCGCCGACGCGATCGTGGCGTACTACGAAACCAACGACAAGTTGCCTGACGACGCAACGGTCCAGCAGCTGCTCGTAGGCCTTGAGCATGAGGGCCATGCGTTCCGTTTCAAAGCCGGGATCGACGGTAGCTCGTTTACGCTGGAGCACCCCGGAGACGATGGGCAGTGGAACACCGCCGACGACTGGCAGACCGATTGGGACGCGGTGTTTGATTCCTTTGACCCTTTCGATGACGCTTTGACCGCGCCTATTTTAGACCCATCTGAAGAAATCGATATCGATACCGATAGCGATAGCGAATCCGCAAACCCCTAAATCAATATGACACACGAACCCAATAACCCAATCCTTGGCGGCGGCGGGCTGCACCACGTTGCGGTGCGGACGCATGACATGGCTGCTTCGGTGAAGTTTTATACTGAAGTATTGCAAATGAAAGTCGTCACCGCGTGGTCGCCTGACGAGCGATCGTTTGTACACTTGGATACGGGTGATGGCTCGATCCTTGAGTTGATGCAGGACGACAAGCCGATTGAGCCTGCGCAGGAACGCAGCGTACACTGGCACTTGTGCTTTGGCACGACGCGGATCGAAGAAGCGATGAAGGCGATCGAGGCGGCTGGGATGGAAATCACCGTGCCAGTGAAATCAGCGACACTGCATAACACCGCGACGAACCCGCCTAGCGAGGTCTCGATCAAGGTTGCATTTTTCATCGGCCCATCGGGCGAAATTGTCGAGCTATTCCAAACCGAATCTGCTTAATTAAAATAACGACTAAAAGAAAGACTCACTATGAACGACTATCAAGACAACTTTGAAGACAGCTTATCGACGCCAGCATACGGCGAGCAGCAAAAACCTCGGCCAAGCTGGTTCAAACGACACTGGCTGTGGTTTGTCCCAACGATCATCCTCCTGCCGATCTTCTGCTGCTGTGGCGGTGGTGGAGCGCTGGTTTGGTTTGGGATCAGCCAAGTCTTCGAACTGCAGCCGTATAAGGACAGCGTTGCGTTCATCGAGCAGAACCAAGATGTTCAAAACGCACTAGGCACGCCCCTCGTCACGCCAACTGGCTTTGGTGACTTGGTCACGATGATGTCTAACGGCGGCGAGTTCAATATCAACCAGAGCGGCAGCACGATGCAGTTCGATGCGAACATCCCCATCAGTGGTCCCAACGGCACGGGCAAGCTGGTACTCGATGCGGAGAGCTCCGACGGCGGAATCACTTGGGTTTACACCGTCCGCGAGGTACACATCGATCAGACCGGCGAAGTCATTGATCTCTTGCAAAGCGGCAGCAGCAACACGCCTGCAGATGCATCGGATGAGGTTGAGACGGAGTGATCGCGACCAAACTAAGTGTCAACGTGAATAAGATCGCGCTGCTGCGCAATCAGCGCGACGTCGGCGTGCCGTCGGTGATCGATTTGTCAGCAATCGCGCTGTCCGCTGGCGCGCACGGGATTACCGTGCACCCTAGACCCGACGCTCGGCATATCCGCCCAAGCGATGTGGACGAGATCGCATCGGCTTTCGCGGATGGAACCTTCCTTGGCGAGTTCAATATCGAGGGCAACCCGCTGGACTTCGGCGGCGGGCACTTGATGCCGATACTGCGCCGGATCAAGCCGACGCAGGCGACACTGGTCCCCGACGACCCGGCACAAAACACCAGCGATCACGGCTGGGATATCGTGCAACACATGGAGACGCTCAAGCCGATCGTCGCGGAACTCAAAGACCTCGGCTGTCGGGTGAGTCTGTTCCTTGATCCTGATCCGGAGATGGCGAAGCGCGCTGCCGAGACCGGCGCGGATCGGATCGAGCTTTACACCGAGTCGTATGCGGTGGCGTATGAGCAAGGCGGCGCTGCCCTGCAAGCGAGTCTGGATGCGTTTACAAAAACCGCTGAGGCGGCGCAGTCGGTCGGGCTAGGCGTGAATGCGGGGCATGATTTGAACCTTGAGAATCTGCCGAGCTTTGCGGCGATCCCGAACGTGCTCGAAGTCTCGATCGGCCATGCGCTCGTCGCCGATGCATTGCAGATGGGGATGGATGCGGCGGTGAAGGCATATCTCAACGCTTGCGGGTAGCGCGGGGTTGGTTTTTTGTTGTGGTACCAGATGCTTCGTGGACTCAGCGTCGGCGTTTTTCTGTAGTTCAAACGCTATAGCAGTTTGGCTTACGTGCAATTCTCCTTAGCCTTTGCGAGCTTGAGGTTTATACTTAGTGCAACGATCCCGACTTCGGGAAACCCTGCCTGTGCATGAGCTTGAGTACAACGCGACAGATGAGCAAATGACGCTGCCCGGTTGGGTCATGCGCCCGACGGTGATGGTGCAGCTATTGATCTCGACGTCGTTCGTGCTCGTTTGGCTTTGTGCAGAGGTCATCTCGCAGAATTTTTTATCGTTCGACTCCGTCAGCGGGTGGTACCCGACGGCCGGCCTAGGCGTCGCACTGTTGTGGGCATTGGGCTTGCGGTACGCATGGGTCATCGTTCCGACAGCACTGCTCGGCAGCATGGCGGTATGGGAACACGATTTCGCGCCCTCGCTACTGCTCGCACTCATCAAGACACTGACATACAGCAGCGCAGCGGTGGTGTTACGACGTGCGTTGCCGCCAGGCGCACTGCCTAAGCGACCCATCCAGATCGGCGCGATGATCGCGGCTATGCTCGGCTGTGCGATCTTCACCGCAATCACTTCGGTCTTGCTCTTTGTCACCGCCGACGTGATCCAAGCCAAAGATATGTTCGACGCGATCATCGGCTGGGCCGTCGGGGACGCAATCGGGTTATTGGTAACCGCCCCGCTGCTCGTCATGATCGTCGCGCCAGCCATCTGTCTTTCGCTTTGCAAACTACGTGACGAGGCGAAGCTCCGATACAACGACGTGATGGGCAGTCGGATGCTCGCCAGAGAGTGGACGCCTTGGTTATTGATCGGTGCAACCGCGATCGGCCTAGCCATCCTTGCCAGCATCCCTAGTGGCTACGACCCGCGCGTGTACTACCTCGGCTTTGTGTTCCTGCCTGCGTTGGCAATGCGATACAAACTTGCGGGCGGGCTTGCTGCCCTGTTACTCGTCAGTTTTGTTGGGATGTTCGCCGCGACACTGCGCGGCATCGATATGCCGACGCTTACCGACTTACAGCTGATCATGATCGCGCTGGGGATCTGCACGATCCTCGTCGGCTCGTTTGCGGTGATGCGTGGTGTGACCGAACTCAAGCGACAAGCCGAGCACCGCTGGGCGACGCTCGCGATCCGTGGCTCAGGCATGGGGCGATGGCACTGGGAGGTCGGCAGCGAAAAGTTCCACGCCGACTATACGCTGACTGATGCGTTCGGCTATCGGCGCGACAAAGTGCTTCCGCTCGCCGCATGGTGGAGCCAACGCATCCACGCTGAAGACGTTCGGCTGAACCAGGCCGAGATGGCCATGCTTCTACAAGGTAAGAGCGACTACTTCGACGTTGAAAACCGGATGCTCGCCGCCGACGGCACATGGGGCTGGTTCCACAGCCATGGCACCGTGATCGAACGAGACGCAAAAGGCAAACCCACCCGCGTCGCGGGCACCCACCATGACATCACCGAACGCAAAGAGCTCGAGCGGATCCGCGCCGATGCTGAAGCGACCCATCGCTCCGAACAACGCTTCCGCACGCTGGCCGACGGTGCGCCCGTCGCTATCTTCCAAACCGACGCCAAGGGCGTGTTCCTTTACGTCAACCCAACTTGGTGCAAGATCACCGGACTCGCACAAACCGACGCGCTTTACCGCAGCGCCGCGGCCTTCGCGCATGTCGACGAACGCGATGCCGTCACGGACCACTGGGCCACCGCGGTGCAGACCGCAACCTCCGTGAGCATCGAGCATCGTGTCGTCCGCGAAGACGGAAGCGTGCTTTGGCTACAAACACAAGCCACGCCGATGAAGCACAACGGCGTCATGCTTGGGTTCGTTGGCACCGGCGTCGATGTCACGCCCTACCGCCAGGCCATGGCCATGATCGCCGACTCCGAGGCTCGCTATCGAACCCTCGCCGACCACGCCTACGACATGCTTTGGCGTGTCGATGCCGATGCGAATTTCACCTACGTCTCGCCAAGTATCACCAAGCTCATGGGCTATACCCCCGACGAGATGGTCGGAACCAACGCCTTCGATCACTTCCACCCCGAAGACATCGACCTCGTCCGCGAGAAGTACGCAACGCTCTCGCTCGACGAACCCGAATTTCATGACGTCCACCGCTACCGACGTAAAGACGGCAGCTACATCGTCTTCGAAGCCGTCGGCAAACTCTTAATCCCCGACCCCGCGCACTCCGACAGCGGAGCCTCCAACGACCAACCCATCATCACGGGCATCTCGCGCGACGTCACCCAACGTGTAGAGTCGGATCGGATCCAAAAAGAGCTGGAAGAAAAACTCGCTCGCTCGCAAAAACTCGACGCGATCGGCACCTTCGCCACCGGCATCGCGCACGACTTCCGCAACTCGCTGATGGCCATCAACCTCTCGGCCCAATCCGCGTCACGCAAACTCGAAGACAACCATGCCGCACAGCCCGCACTAAGTACCGTCGAAGAAGCCGTCGGCCAAGCCATGCAAGTCACCCAATCTTTGCTCACGTTTGCACGCGGACAAGGCGCTGCCAAACGGCCAACCGATCTCTCAAAACTCATCAGTGACAACGCTCGGCTCCTCGAGACCGTCCTCCCGCCCGGCGTCGCGCTACACATCGACTGCCCCGAAACCCCGCTGCGCATCAAGGCCAACGCCAGCGAAATACAGCAAACCCTGCTCAACCTCGTCATGAACGCCAAAGACGCGATCACCGACCAAGGCACCATCACGATCACGCTCAAAGAAAACGCTGGCCAAGCCAAGCTCACCATCCAAGACACCGGCACCGGCATGTCGCCCGACGTCCTGCACCGCGCACTCGAGCCGTTCTACACCACCAAGGCTAGGCTCAAAGGCACCGGCCTCGGCCTATCGCAAGCCCACGGCATCGTCGCCGATCACCAAGGCGAAATCACACTCCAATCCAAGCCCAACCTCGGCACAACGATCACCATCACCCTGCCGCTCATCAACACCACTAAAACACCGACCAACCAACTACCTCAAACGGAAGCTACCGCATCATGAATACCGCCGAACAAACCACACCTGACAGCGATACAAAAACAAAAATCCTTCTCGTCGATGATCACGTCATCGTCCGCGACTCTCTAGCCCGTCGGCTCGAAGATGAGGTTGACCTGCTCGTTCCACACACCGCGGGCGATGCCGACGAAGGACTAGCACTGGCCGAGGCCAACCACTTCGACGTCATCATCGTGGACATCAACATGCCCGGCATGTCCTGCTTCGAGGCCGGTAAGCGACTGCAAAACACCCACCCCGATCTGCCACTCGTTTTTCTTAGCGCCTATTGGAACGACGCGTTCATCGAACAAGCACAAGGCGTCGGTGCGGTAGGACTGCTCAGCAAATCAGACAAGCCGGACCTACTCATCAACGCGATCCGCACCGTCGTCGATGGCGGTGTCTTCCTCTCCGACGAAGTGCGTGGCCGATTCGAATCCGAAACCGCCAACGCCGAGAACCCCGACGAATCTAAAACCAAGCTTTCGACATTGACCCCGCGCGAAGTCGATGTCCTCCGCTGGGTCGGCATGGGTCAGTCCCGAAAACAGATGGCCGCGCAGCTGGGCATCAGCGAAAACACCGTCGCCGTCCACACCAACCGCATCATGCGAAAACTAGACATCCACGACCGCGTGGGTCTAGCAAGGTTCTCGATCAAGATCGGTCTATCGCCGTTAGATGAGCCGAGCTAAACATACTTGGCTTTGTACCGCCGCCGCGTCGATAGACGGTGCACAACGATGAGAGACATCGTCCACGCCCAAACAATCGCGCGGCGATCATCCCTTATAAGCGCGATCAATATCGTGCGATCTGCCAAGCAGACTCAAGATTAGATAAGCAGTGATTGCAATCGGCGCGAAGAATAGATAACTCATGTTCGCGAGTGCTCGCGAGTGGATACGGCTTGCGATTCGCGGGCCGATGGCGTCGTAGATCGCTCGCATCGTGTAATGGAGCTTGGGCGTATGCGTTGCGATGAGTTGCTCAGCGGCTTTGAGCGTTTGCATCTGGCGGGTAACGAGCATGACTTGGCCGTTGGCGAATTGCACGGGCTTGGCGCGGGTGAGCCAAGGGTGGCCATGGGCCGAGGCGGTGCAGATGTAGCAGCTGGGATCCGTCATGGGTAGCGTGCTGTAGACGATCTGAGCTTGGGTGATCGCAATGGGCCAAGCGCCCGCGTAGCCGCCAACTGTCGCGACGACGGGGATCAGCTTGGATCGCTTGGCAGGTGGATCAAAGTCGGTGCGATACAGTCGGCAGAGCGCGGCGCTCATACATAGCAGCATCATGTAAGGCCCGGAAATTAAGATCAGCACTAGGATGAGCCCACGGCTCAAGATGCCGATCCCAACGAGGACGACCAAGGTCACACCCAGTTGGATCAAAGCCGAACGCCACGACCGCTTGCCGCGTGTTTTGATCGATCGCTTCGAGTCGGCGATCATGTACGTCGCGACGATCCCGCCCAAGACACCCAGCGGGATCAGGCCGATGACCAGCGCGATCCAGAACTCATCAGAGAGTCCGAAGAAGTTGAGGTTCACGATAAGCTGGTACTGCAGGCCGAGGATACATCCGAGCCAGAGGCCAGCCTTCACCCACCACTGCCGACCCATGGCCACAGGCGCGGACATGACTGCGGCGAAGGCGATGTAAGCCCACAGCAGGAACGGGCAGAACGCCCACATCGCTCGGCCCGAAAGCATGACGCCTACGATTTCCTCGATCTCGCCGGACTGCCAATCGACATT
>JBGCDC010000500.1:0-3880 GCA_045105055.1 Phycisphaeraceae bacterium
CGGGGTCGGTGAAGAGGTATTCCCAGACGCCTTCGTATAGATAGTTGCCGTCCTTATCTTTAGGCGAGGTCTTGCCAGGTGTTGATGCGCCATGGGCTCGCTTTGCATCATTGCCAACATCCGCGCGCGTGATTAATTGACGACTCTTCTTGTACGGCGGTTCAACGTCATCAACATTAACCACCGGACCGAACTCCTCAAGCCCCAGCATCTTCCACGAGCGGTGGTAGTGATCAGGCCAACCCGCATCGCCCACATGGGTGAAGCCAAAGAACCGGTTGGCCGGCGTTGCAGACGGCAGGTTCTGCCACGTTTGCGTCTGATCACGCGGGCCGGAAAACATCACCACACGGCTTACCTTTTGGTACTTTGCGAAGCGTGCCGCAGTGGTGGAGCCATGCGAAGCACCCGCGAGAATGACGTGTTCCCAGCGAAGGGCTTTGCCGTCCTCGGTCAGAAAGTAATCCCATTGCCCCTGTGGATTCTCTTTCGCAAGATGCTTCACGAACTGATAGGCGCGTTGCATCATTCCGTCTGGCGGCGGGATGTCGATGTACGTGCTGAAGTCTTTGCCTGTTGCCGCTTCAAGCCGAATACGGCCGATGTGCTCGGTATCCTCGTCATTGAGGCCATTTAGCTTGCTAAACCAACCACGGGCGTAGTGCACGTCGATTGCGTGCAGGCCGTAGTCGGCCAAGCGATCAAACAATCCACTGTTGTGGCTCATCAACCAAATTACCAGCTTGCCGCGCGGCGTAACGCTCGTATCGACAATCGCTCGCTGAATATCCGCTGGCTTGCCCTTTGATTCAAAGACAAAGCCTACTTCGGGGTGTTCTTTTGCTTGCTTGTCGAGCTTGCTCGCACGCGCCTCAAGCTTATAACGCTGTGGCTGCTGATCGCGGTACTGCAACGCGTCACCCTCATCAGCAGCAATCGCAGAGAAGGATGAGAGGCCAAGCAATATCGTGGCAATGGACAAGACGACGGCATTGATGAGGCGTCTTTGCTTGAAAACGATGTGAGGGTTGATCGTATTCATGTCGTACATTTTCATGATGGGGTCCTCAGACAGAAGTGGCCCTATTTTAACATCATGCAATAGCTAGCCTTAACGAAAAACGCAGGCCTACGGGGTTGCTCATCAAAAATTCACTGATCACAATTCAGTTTTTGCGTTGTGATTTGGCCGTCAGTTTGAACCATGTTTTCCACCGGTTCAGCAACAGGGTATCGAACGGGTCGAAGGCCTATAAACTCTTGCCAGAACAGTAGATTTGGCCGGTCGAACATTTTTTTGCAAACAACTCAAGCAATTGGATTGACCGGTGCGATACACCTACATATAGTGGTTGAGCGTTTAGTCCCTACCGAATCTGGTGGGGAAGGTCAGAGGGAAGTCCGTTCTATATGACGGCATACAGCACGGGACTTGTTAGACAATGAAGGCTGATCCGATGCCAACAGGGCGTAAACCCCTGCGGCTATTTCGCGGGACAGGCCTTGTATTGAACGAACAAGACCCTAAAATCTCTCAGGCCACCAAACGCTCAGGCGTCATCGCGGGTGACGCTAGTTCAGTTCGGCACAAATTAATTCGGTTCAATAAGGACAGAGGTCAAACGTGATGACCAATCGATCAACTCAGGCAAGTGCAACCTTGACCCGTTTGCTGATAACTCGGCAGGCGTGTTTGAGCACGGGTGAACAGCCCCTGCTTGCGGTGTGTTTGCCGGCGTTGACCGGTTAGTTGATGTTTGTCTTGGGCCCCGCCCGGGGCCCCGCTTGTCGCGGCCCTTGTCGGAGTTCAAGACGGTCGCGGTCAATCGCTACAGGACCTGACAATTTCGTTTTTCCAGGGGGCCTTAAAGCGGAGCTTGAGGCCTCAGCGCGATCTCTTCGGCCAGATCGCAACACGCACGGACGCCGACGGCGGCACGCAACCACAACTTTTTTTCGGAGCAATGACTAGATGACACAAACCCCCACCCAACGACTGAGCCCAGACCTGACCGCTGACGGCACCGCAATCACGCTGCAGGTGACCAAGCGCGACGGCCGAGTCGTCGAATTTGAGCCCGCCCGCATCCAACGTGCCATCGAAGCCGCCTTCGCCGCTGAATACACAGATAAGACCAACACCCCGCTGTCCGAAGACCAACAGCGACACGCACAGAACATCACCGACATGGTTATCGCCGCTTGCTCCGAGCAGGACAGCTCAGGCGACGTGCTCGAAGTCGAAGGCGTCCAAGACGTCGTCGAAGAAAAGCTCATGCGCTCCGGCGAATTCTCCGTCGCCCGCCGATACATCGTCTACCGCCAAGAGCGCAACCGCGCCCGCGTGCTCCGCATGGAGAACACGGGCAAGTCCGCGTCCGACATCTCCGTCACCACGCTCGAAGGCAAGACCGAGCCGCTGAATACCCACCTCGTCAAGCGACGTATCTACGAAGCCTGCCACGGCCTATCCGAGTGCAAGCCCAACGCGCTACTGCAAGAGCTCTACGCAAACCTCTATAACGGCATCACGACCACCGAGCTCGAAAAAGCCATGGTCATGATCGCACGTCAGCACATCGAGAAAGAGCCGGCCTATAACAAGGTCGCCACCCGACTCGTGCTCAACATCCTCTACCGGCAAGCCCTTGGCGAAGTCCCCGCGAAGCAAGACTTCGACGCGGTCTACTTAGGCAAGTTTGAACAGGCCCTCAAGGACGGCGTCGAAGCGGATCTGCTCGATGCCGAACTGCTGACCTACGACTTCGACAAGCTTATCGCCGCAATGAAGCCTGAGCGTGACGAGGCGTTCGCTTACCTCGGCAGCCAGACCGTCTACGACCGCTACCTGATCCACATCAAGAAGCGTCGCATCGAGACGCCACAGTTCTTCTTCATGCGTGTCGCGATGGGCCTAGCCATCCAAGAAGACAAAGACAAGCGCGAAGACTACGCGATCCAGTTCTACGAACTGCTATCGACCTTCCGCTTCGTCAGCGCAACGCCGACCCTCTTCAACTCCGGCACGAAGCACCCGCAACTGTCGTCCTGCTACCTGACCTCGGTCGACGACGACCTGAGCCACATCTTCAAGTGCATCGGCGACAACGCCTCGCTCTCCAAGTGGGCAGGCGGCCTCGGCAACGACTGGACGCGCGTCCGTGCGACCGGCAGCCACATCAAGGGCACCAACGGCGAGTCCCAAGGCGTCATCCCGTTCCTCAAGATCGTCAACGACACCGCTGTCGCTGTGAACCAAGGCGGCAAGCGTAAAGGTGCCGTCTGCTCGTACCTCGAAACCTGGCACCTCGACATCGAAGAGTTCATGGACCTGCGTAAAAACACCGGCGACGACCGCCGACGCACCCACGACATGCACACCGCCAACTGGATCCCCGACCTGTTCATGCAACGCGTCGCGGAAAAAGGCACCTGGACGCTCTTCTCGCCTAACGAAGTCCCCGAACTGCACGACATCTATGGCAAGGCCTTCGAAGCCAAGTACACCGAGTACGAGCAAAAGGCTCGCGACGGCGAGATGAACCAGCACCGCACCATCGAAGCGGTCGAGCTATGACGCAAGATGCTGTCCCTGGTCTTCGAGACCGGCCACCCGTGGATCACCTTCAGAGACCCGTCCAACATGCGTAGCCCGCAGGACCACGCAGGCGTTGTCCACAACTCCAACCTGTGCACCGAGATCCTGCTCAACACGAGCAACGATGAGACAGCCGTCTGCAACCTCGGCTCGGTCAACATGCGGATGCACACCACCCCGCAAGGCCTCGACGAGAAGATGGTCGAAGAGACCGTGACCACCGCGGTCCGCATGCTCGACAACGTCATCGACATCAACTACTACCCCACCAAAGAAGCCAAG
>JBGCDC010000501.1:0-6517 GCA_045105055.1 Phycisphaeraceae bacterium
GGACATCTGTGCGAACCATTTTGCACGTTCATGGTCGCCAATCAGTTTGAACGCAAACGCGACGCCGACGTTCTTGCCGTTACTATCGTCGGAGTTCGCCGCGCCATGGTGGCCATAGGGCACGGCACCTTTTTCGAAGTACGAGCCGAAGAACTTCGCCGAGCGTTCGATCGCTAGATCGACCTCAGGGTGATCGACACCTAGCTTCTTGGCGAGTGCGACCAACATGAAGCAGCGGTTACCCGCCGCGTTTAAGGCACCGTAGCCCGGATTCATGCCGTGGAGCTCTCCGCCGTTGAAGCTTGGCCACGCAAAGGTGTGCCCCCAAGAACCCCCACCGGCCTGCCCCTTCGCGGTATGGATGGCGTAGCCACGGATCGCAGGAAGCACATAATCGTCGCCGGTCGCGTGGTAATAGACCGCAGCGTCAAGGCCCTCAAAACTCATCCGCCAACTCTGAAAGCCGCCTGGCTTCATAATGTCGAATGCGTCTTCCATGTTCGGATGCCACGCCTTGGCGTCGGGACTGCGCACCCATTCACGAACCAATTCGCGGTGCTCAGGCTTACCCGAAGCAACCAAAGCCAACGGAACGACGGACCCATATCGGTTGGCCCGGACTTTACCCGCCTTCATTTCGTCTTCTAGAATCTTCCACGCGTTCTCAAGAATCCGCTCAGCCTTTGGACAATCGTAAGGCGACGTATCGCTGTACTCAGGCATCACCGTGAGCTTCAGCGTGATCTCCATTACCGAGCTGTCAATCGGAAACTCATCGAAGTTCGAGCTGCGCACGACGTCTGCGCGCTTCTCTTCGGGCACCCAATCGTAGAGCGTCGTGTCGCCATCGGCTTTAGCAATCAAGTCATCGACATCTGCGGCGGCGATGTTCTTCCCGCCGTTGCGTGCGACGAAGTTTTTATCACGCCAGACAAGCAGCTTGAGTTCGCCTTTGTTCTCTTCCTTTTCTGCCTCAATGATCGCTTTGCCGAGGACCATACCCATATTCTGGCCAGCGATAAACTTCTTTCCGTTGACACCGAGGATCACGTCTCCCCAACCGAACAGCCCGTCCGCCGGTGAGCCGGGCTGCACGACGGTGACTTCGATCTGATCGCCCTTCGGGCCGCCGGGCATGTATCCGAACATCCCGGTCGGGCCCAGTGGCCACTCATATGCATCCTCGCGCTCGCCGATCGCGTCGCCTCTGGTTAGATCAGGCAGCTTGCGCGGTGTGCGATTTTCGGCTTCTCCGGCCAGTTCTCCATCGTTTTGCAGCGCCTCCAGCTGTTCCGGCGTGAGGGTGCGCTCATCTGCATCGACAGATGCCAAACAGGCAAAAAACGTCACCAGTAGTGCAACGCGCAATAGGTTCATGCGTATTTCATTCATCATGCGGCAGCCTCTTTCGGCTCAGTGGGTCGGCAGATCAACAGCGTTAAGCCCGTTGCTTTGCCAAGGATTTCAATGCGTTGACGCATCGCATCGGGCACCTCAACGGGTAAGTCCCACACGAGATGAACACGCTGTTTTGTGTGCGCTTTAGATTCACGGCGGTTCGCCAGCCAACCAACAATTGATTCGAGTAATTGTTGTGCTCGTTCTTGATCTTTCAGTACAAAGCTGTGCCTACCAAACCAAAGCGTTTCGAAAACAAAACGATCGTCTAGTTCAGGCAACTCCTTGAGATCGAGCACGCGGATCGGCCACTGGCCTCCGGGTAGGCGCGGCAGGGTGGTGGAGGCTTGTTTGACTACGGACGGATCATCACTGCAATACAAAAAGACTTCACCACGCCGAGTAATGAAGCGCAGCTCGTCTTGCAAAGATCGCCTCGGCTTGTCTGCTTGAACGGCGACGCTGGGCCTCGCTGTCAATGCATCGGCCCATTTGCTCGGGATCGGTAGCGGGAAGTACGCTTCGCGATAGCTATTGAGCCGACGTACATAATCAAAAACGACGAACAGCAAGGCCAAAGCAAGCATCACCTTCGTCGTAGTCAGGTTCGCTTTATCCATGCGGTTTGCGGCGAGCACATCTTTCTCCGACATAAAGATCGGCTCACGTTGCTCGGCCTGCTCTTGCATCCCCTCGACCTCAATACCCTCGCGCTCGGTCGTCCCACCGATCATGGCTTCAAGGTCGTCATCCATCCCCGCATCTAGGTCTCGCGCTTGCTTCTGCTGTTTCCATTCGGGGCTGTCTTTATCAAAGCTCTCGAAGTACGCGAGGTCCGTATCGTCTAGCCCTGCTTTATCGAGTTGCGCATCTGGTTCGTCTTCTGCGAAACGGATATTCGCCGCTTCTGCGGCCCGCTGTGCCTCGGCTTGTTGCCTTGCTAAGTCACGTGCCGCCATGGCCTGCTCGACGACCTCCGCCTGATCAACGGTGATTCGCGCGACGTAAGATTGCGAGTTCATGATTGCCAAAGGTAGAGCGAGGATCGCACAAATCAGCGCAACATGTGCCAGCCACTTTCTCGGCTTAATCAATCCGTGGAGCAGCCACAACAGTGGGATGCAGGCTAATAGCACCACGCTTGTGTAGCCGATCGGACTAAAGATTTCCCAGTTCATCGTGCAGCCTTGTTTGCTTTACTTGCGTTGTTTCGTGACGGCGTCGTTCCACTGGTTAAAGGCGTAGTAGACGAGGTTGATGCCGAGCTGAGTCGCCGCGTCACGCATCTCCGGTGTGACATCGCTGTAGCCCGGCGACTTCCACGCGTCGTTCATATCGCCTGGGTGATAGAAGACGACCCATCGCCCCTCGTGCTTGATGCCCTTGGCCCGCGTGCCGCCGTGCGCCCAAAAGGCGGGAGCGCCATTGGGGAAGCCATAAGGCAACTGATAAATCATGTCGTCGTCTGCGATATCGAGCAGCGGCTTATCCGGGAATACTTTTCCGATGAACTGCTTAAACGAGCGATCGAAGTTAGCGCTACCTGCGTCGGCGATGAGCATGCCGCCATTAAGGCAATACTCACGGAGCGTCTTTATGTCGTTCGAGCTAACACGCCCCATGCCGCTGTTACCCGTGAGATAGACAAACGGCGGAAAGCCATCTTCGGGATACTTATCCAGCAGCGCGATCGAGTGAGCCTCGCCCTTGCTGGCAATGCGGTTGAAACCGGTGGATTTCGCGAAGGCGTGCAGGAAGTTGATGTCGGCATCGGTCTGGTTCATGCCGTCGTCCCAGCCATCGCCGCCATGGTTGAGGCGGATGAAGCGGAAGCGATAGTCCTCGGAGCCTTCGGGCCAGCCGCCTGTCTTTCCACCGCCTTGGCCAAGCTTGCCTGCTTTCGCGTTGACCGACGCCTCATAGCGGGCCTGGGTCATCTCTTCCATCAGCTTGTCGACTTCAGTGTCGTCCAAGTCCGGAATGTCAAAGATGATGGCTGAGTTCGGGCGGAGGGTGAGCTTTTTCTTTTCCTTCTTTTTCTTGACGACCTTGACTTCAGCGACCGCCGGTTCACCACTGCCTTGCGGGACGCGATACGGCTCGACACAGCCATCGACCTGAAGCAAGAATGGAATCAAGATGATGACGACAAAGTGCGTGACGAAACTACCGTAAAAGCTGCGTCGGGCGCGCGGGTCTTTCCCGTGGGTCCGCCAGTCTTCGATGATGGCGTCGCCGCGCATCGGTGCGCCGTCTTGTTTGGTAAACGAAGAGACGATGGCCCGCCGCCAGAGCACGACCTGTACAAGCACCGCCGCTAGGAGGATGTTCAGCGCGGGCCAGCAGATGTCCCACCACATGAGAATGATCGTCGCGCGGTCCTGCTCGCTGCCGCCAATGACGATCGCCGCATCGAGGAGTGAAAAGAGCGATACCCACACAAGAAATACAAAACCAATGACGGCAGGCGCCACCATTACCGTCGCAACACGCAATAGTTGAAGCGTGGCCGAGAGACGGAGCAAGCTAATCAAGCCCGCTGCCGCCCACACGAGGCCAACGACTATCAGTGCCGTAAACGCGTACCCCAGCAGCAGGTGATAAGGCCCATCCTTCAGATGGATCTCAACCGCCGCATTCGTTTCATAAAACTTGGTCAGTAACCCGGGCAACCAATAGCCAAACGCAGCGACCGCGCAACCAAGTAGGGTTGCTGCAAGGCTGACCGCTGTCGCCTGTGTCGGCGAGGGGCGCGTCGGGATCTCATCGATGCCGTTCGCGATCGGGTTGGACAAACTAGCTTGGCTCATCAGGGCGTTTCAGGCGCGAACAGGTCTTCCTCTTCGTCTACAGACAGATCGGGCACGGCCGGACCTTCGACCTCGACTTCAAGATCACGCTCGATCTGTGAAGATGGCTCTGTAGCAGGGGTGGTTGTATCGCTGCTGTTAACGGGCTGCACTGAAGGCTCCGCGTCGAGTTGCTCGCGCAGTTGTTTGATGGTCATGCCATAGCGGTCTGCAACTTCGCGTAGTGCGGCCTTACCGTCTTTCTGTGCCTTGTCCATCTTTTCTTCATCGGACATCTCGGCGACTTCTTCGGCAGGCTCATTCGACTCGCCAAAGACCTGCGTCTTGATTGTGCCGGGGCTGAAGATCGCAAGCACGAAGATGTGCACGATCACCGTAAAGACAACGATTTTCACCAGCGAATGGCCGCGGAAGTCGGACATCAACTCGTCCGGGCTAACTTTGTCGATGTTTGGCGGCACGCTGGACTTGGGCGTTGGCTGAGGGGGCTGGGTTGGGTTGGTGTCATTCATAGCGTTGCTCCCGCAAAGTCTGCGGTGGTTAGTTGTTTTTAATTTCCTGTGCCACGTCCTCGATGATGCCGCCGCCTTCGGCAATGGCCTTGAGAACGGGTTCAAACTGGTCCTTGCGCAGGTTCTTATCGCACTTAAATTCGACACGCCGCTGTGCATCGGTCTCTGCGTTGAGCACTTTGGCACTCACCGCATATTCAATGGACTTGATGCTGTCCATCAACTCGCCGTTGAAATACAACTGTCCCTCGGCATCGATGGCCACACGCGCCGCGATCGGAAACTCCGGCTCCTTGACCTGACCCGACTCAGTCAGCTCGAGGTCTAGGTCTTTAGTCTTATCAAACTCACTGGCGAGGATGAAAAAGATAATCAACATGAAGACGATGTCGCCCATGCTCGCAACCGGGATCAAGACCTTTCGGCGTTTACTCTTGTTTTTTCGTCGGCGTCGGGACACTAGTCTTCTTCCTCCACAAGCGCGACAACTCCGCCATTAGAACTGATCGCGGCTAAGGCGTGGAAGTAAATCTCGTAAGGGGTTTCATCCGTCGCTTCCAGCATGATGATCCTCTTGCCGGGCTCTTGGTCGGGCAGCTTCAAGGCGGCGAGTCGGCTGTTCAATTCGGCCAGGCTCACAGGATTGTCATTGAAGATGATTTCTTCATCGCGCAGGTTGAGCGTTGGCGTCTTATCAATCTGAGCGTCGGCCTGCTTCTCGCCGGTCGGCAGATCAGCGGTGATGGACTTCACTTTGACTAGCGTCGTAGCGACCAGGAAGTAGATGATCATCAAGAACGCGATATCCGCGAACGACCCGGTAGGGATCTCGCCGCTGCGATGCTTCTTAGCTTGCTTTTTGCGGTGTTTGAACATGGTGTTCTGCTTAAACGTTTTGATAGTTTCTTATGGGGCTCGCCCTGCCAATGAGCCTTCGGTGTTTTAGCGTTTAGTGGTGAGTGAGGATGTGTTCAATCAACTCGGTGGACGATTCTTCTAGTTCGAGCTCGATCTCATCGCTCCAGCGGTTGAACACACTCTGCGGAATCACTGCGGTCAGCGCGATGATGAGCCCGGCCGCTGTGGTGAGCAAGGCCTCTGAAATACCCGCGGCAACCTCCGCTCCGTCGCCTGACGCGTTGAGGCTGGCGAAGGATGCGATCATGCCCGTCACCGTGCCGGTCATCCCTAAGAGCGGCGCAGCGGTTGCTACGGTGGTCAAGACATCCAGTCGTTTGTTCACGACGCCCATCGCCTGAGCTGAGTAGTCTTCCATGACCTGCGCGACGACCATGCGCATCGTCTCAGATCGCTCGCCTTTTTCGTGGAGCTGTCGGTATGACCGCAGGCCTGCGAGGAGCACGGACGCCAAGGGGCCACGTGCTGCTTCGCACTCGGCGATGGCTCGGCCGATCTCGTCGTTTCGTAGGCTCTCCAAGACGTTCGCACGCAGCGAACGCGTGTCGACTTGGCGGTTCGCACGGAACGCCGCCCAGCGGTCGTAAACCACCGCGAGGCTGACAAGGCTACAGAGGATCAGTGGCAGCATCAATGGGCCGCCTTTGAGGATTTGTTCAAGCACCAGTGGGCTCCGTAACAGGGGTTGGTTTGGGTGTTGTTGTTTCTTCGATGTGCTTCAAGACCTTGAGCGCATCGGTCGGGGGCAATTGAATCGTGCTGAACTGCCAGGTATCTGTCGGTTCAAGTAGCAGGGCCCCGCTCGTGTGACAGTACTGACTCGAGTTGCACTCAATGATCGGCATACGCTGAATATATCGGCGTTTACTTGCTGCCAAG
>JBGCDC010000502.1:0-1663 GCA_045105055.1 Phycisphaeraceae bacterium
TCGGGCGTGTGCGGGAAGTCGCCGGTGGGCTCGGCGTAGAGGTGGTGCAGCTTGACGCCCAGGGCGTGGAGCAGGTGCTTGGCTTCGTCGCCGCCTGCGCCGTGGACGGAGTCGACGGTGGCAGTGAGGTTGGCGGACTTGATCAGATCGACATCGACAAGTGCGAGGACCTCATCGACGTGGTGCTTATCGCCTGCGGGGAAGTCTGTGACGGGGAGGAGTTCTTGCGTGCCGACGTAGTTGAAGTCGTTGTCGTTGAACCTTCGGATGATGTCGTTGGCTTGGTCGGGTGGCGGCGCGACGCCGTCGTATCGGAGGGACTTGATGCCGTTCCACGGGAAGGGGTTGTGGCTTGCGGTGATGACCATGCCGCCGTCGGCGGAGAGGTGGTTGGCAGCGATGGCGACACCGGGCGTGGAGAGGACGCCGACGCGGATGACCTTGCAGCCTGTTGCGGCAAGGCCTGAGACGACAGCAGCTTCGATCATCGGACCGGACTGTCGCGAGTCTCTTCCGAGCGCGACGGTGGGTGGCTTACTCGTATCGTTGCCGGGTCGGCGTTGTGTCCACAGCCATGAGCCGAAGGCGGCGCCGAATCGTGCGGCGACCGGCGGGGTGAGCGACTTGCCGATGAGGCCACGCATACCGGAAATTGAGAGCATCAAGGGGGCGTTGTTTTGGGTCATGGCTGATCGATTGGGTTTTGTTTTACTGTTGAGCCCCACGGCGTGCCCCAAGCGGGCAAGCCATGGGCTTCTTCTTTAGATGTCGGGTTAGTCGTACCACTTATTCAGTGTGGCGAGCGTGACGCCTGAGAGATCTTCGACCACTCGGCCGGCCTTCTGAAGGACCTTGGGCGGCGAGGTGGTTTCGAGGGCGAGGGTTTGTAGGCCGGCGTCGATGGCGGATTGCAGGCCTGCGCCGGTGTCTTCGATCGCCAGGGTCGTGTCGGTCGTGAGCCCTGCATCGGGGTACTTCGCGGCGAGTTTTTCGAAGGCCATTATGTAGGTCGTCGGGTCGGGCTTGCTGTGCTCGACGTCGTCGGCAGCGACGATGATCTCAAACTTATCGCGGATCTTGAGTAGCCGAAGCATCTGATCGATGTCGGCATGAACCGCCCCACTGGCGATGGCGATAGGCAACCCTGCGGCGTGGACTTCTTCGATCAGTTCGACCGCGCCGAGGATCGCGGCGGTGCCCATCTCGGCGATCGCTTCGAAGGCAAGTCGCTTTTTTTCGATCAGTTCATCGAGTGTGACCTGCAGGTCTTCGATGTCGGGGGTGTGTCCGCCTTCGATAGCTTGCGCGAGCATATAGCGGAATGCGTCGCGGTCGTCGAAGCCGATGTACTGGGTCAGGTACTGTTCCCAGGAGAACTCGTAATTGAAGGACTTGCCGACGAGGACGAAGGCCTGGTAGTGCAGGGGTTCGGAGTCAACGATGACGCCGTCGAAGTCGAAGATGATGGCTTTGGGCATGGTTTTGATCGGCAGGCGGGGGCGGTTGGTTGAGTTGCTTTGGAATCCCGCGGCATTGCTGTCGCAATGCCGCGGATTTGTTTTATCAGTGGATTACAGCGTTGCGGCCAACTCTGTGGCGAGGCGGACGCCGAAGCCGGTCGGGCCTTTTTCTATGAGCGTGCTGCCGTCGGTGTTGGCGGTGC
>JBGCDC010000503.1:0-2120 GCA_045105055.1 Phycisphaeraceae bacterium
CCCACGTGGCGTAGGGATCGCTCGTGCCGCCAAGCCCGACGACGTCGTCGTAGCTCGCTCCAAAGCGGATCTCGTCCACCTGTGAGTTGTCCTTGAACTGGATCGCGAGGTTGTTGAAAGCAGCCTGATTCAGGTTGCCTGCGGTCGTCAGCGAAGTGATTGCCGTACCGAGGTTCAGGTTCGCGTCCGGGGCGTAAAGCGTGATGGTTTCGCTACCAGCACCCCATTCGATGCTGCCGGCGACCAGAACGCTCGTTGGGGCGGCGACGCCGTTACCACTCATTTGCAGCGTTGTCGCGGCGGACTCGGTCCGGCCGCCTGCGCTGTCCCAGTAGACCGCACGGACATTGCCGCCGGAGTGGGTGACGCCGATGCCTTCATTCGTAGCACCGTCGAGGTTCTCACGGTCGCCGAAGCTGCCGGAGTTGAACTTCGAAGCGTTGGTCAGGGCGACATTGATGTCGGCGTTGGAAGTGTTCTGTCCGTCCAAGTCCATGATCAGGCTGAACCAGAGGGTCGAGCTGTCGGCGAGGTTGGGGGCCAAGGTGCCACCGACCGAGCGGGCGATGCCGGACCAAGAGTTGCCCTGTGCTCTGCCACCAGCGACGGCCAAGGTGCCTGCGGTGTTGCCGGGCAGAATGAAGTCGGGGGAGTTACGGGTGTTCGACCAGGCACCGGAGAAGCCAATGCCACCGTTAGCGCCAGCGATGTTATCACCAGTTTCGAGGCCAGGCGCGTAGTCGAAGGACTCTTCAACCAATGGTGCGGCGAAAGCCGAGCTGGTTGCGAGGGTGAAGCCGCCGAGGGCAGCGAGTAGCGTGAATTTCGATGGTGACATGTTCTGTTCTCCTTCAAGGAAGTGGGATAGGTCTAGTCCGATAGCACCGATAACGTAACACGTATAAGGGCTCAATGCAAGGCTTATTACTATTAAATGGCGAGATTTGATGATTTTAAGCTATTTATTTCACAATCGGACCGCGAAGTAGCCTATATTTCTGTACGGTCGAAATCTTCGCGTCGTCATGTGTATGCCGAATGAACTCGAACCTCTGACTCACTGAAAGACATGTAATGAAACATAAGCTACTTACTGGCCTTGCCTTACTGGCGGCGATGTTTTTGACGGGCTTGGCGTCGGCCGAGCAGGATGCGTTGCAGTTCGAGCGATATGAGCTCGATGGTCGTCATGCGTTTTTGCTCGCGCCGTCTGAGGCGGGTAAGACGGAGCTAGGTAAGCCGTGGATCTGGTACGCGCCGACGTTCCACAAGAAGCTGCCGAACCAGCGGGACGAGGGCTGGATGATTGAGCGCCTCCACGCGAAGGGCATCGCGGTGGCGGGAATCGACGTGGGCGAGTCCTTTGGCAGCCCGAAAGGCCGAGCGATCTTCCAACAACTCTACGAGCACATGGTCGAGCAAGGCTATTCCACCAAGCCGGTGCTACTCGCGCGAAGTCGAGGCGGGCTGATGCTCTACAACTGGGCGGTCGAGCACCCCGAGTGTGTCGCTGGCGTCGCGGGGGTCTATCCCGTTTGTAATCTCGTCAGCTACCCGGGGCTCAAGAAAGCCGCACCTGCCTATGACCTGACCGAAGCGCAACTCAAAGCAAACCTTGCCAAGCACAACCCCATCGATCGCCTCGCGCCGCTCGCCAAGGCCAAGGTCCCGCTCTACCACCTGCATGGCGACAACGACCGCGTCGTCCCGCTCGAAGCAAACTCGGGCCTACTCGCGAGTCGCTACAAAAAACTCGGCGGCCCGGTCACCCTCGAAGTCATCAAAGACGGCGGACATGACATGAAAAGCCATTGGTTCGAATCGCAGAAGCTGACGGATTTTATGATCGATAAGGCGACGAATTGACGCGTAGCGGGTGACGCACAGCGTCCCGTTCTGATCAATATCAAAACGATTCGCAAGGGACGCTTCGCGTCACCCGCTAAACGTCAATTTAATACGTTACTTCGCGTCCGGGTACTTCTTCGCCAAGCGCTGCCAGTAGGGTGCGTAGAGCTTGTCGAAAAAGTCTAGGCCCGCGTCGCGGACGCTTGGCAGCGTCTCCATCTCCGGTGCGATCGAGGGGTCGAAGCCTTTGAGGTGGCCTTTGCCAACGCGTA
>JBGCDC010000504.1:0-3337 GCA_045105055.1 Phycisphaeraceae bacterium
CCCGGTGTTCGACGAGGTCGCTTCCGATCCGCAGCCCACAAGGAGCAGGGCGGTGAAAAGAAACGTAGGGCAGGCAATGACTGGGTTGAATCGGTTCATTGTGTTGGATACTAGTGTGTGAAGTTGCCCTGTGAGTATAGATGTCTGACGGCTAGATATAGAGGTTATTTCAAAGGGTTTGGCTACTCCCAAGGACAGGGTGGGTGACGGTGTTGATCGGCCAGCTAGCTGTCAGCCCTGTTGGTCTACGCTGGGGCCGTGTCAAAGTAGGTCGATAGCCCATGCGCACAAGTTGCGCAAAAAATAGGCAGTAAAAATTTCAATCGCGGCGTGATTAGGCGTTGAACTTTTCTTTTGCTGAGATTATGATGTGCACCGAAGGCCACGGCAGCGTAGCCAGGCCCTGACCGGTGTTCGACTCGTTTTGAATCCCGGCAGTACGTATTGACCCATCGAGGGTCGTTTCGCAAGAACCTCATTCAGGACAGGAGTGGTCAGCGACCATGAGCAAATCAAAACTAGAATACATTTGGTTGGACGGCTACAAGCCCACCCAGAGTCTCCGCGGTAAGACCAAGGTCATCGAAAACTTCAGCGGTAAGCTCGAAGAGTGCCCGCTGTGGTCCTTCGACGGCTCCTCCACCCACCAAGCAGAAGGCGGCCCCTCCGACTGCTTGCTCAAGCCCGTTTACATCTGTCCTGATCCCGGTCGCAAGAACGCATTCATCGTGATGACCGAGGTCCTCAACGCTGACGGCACGCCACACGAAACCAACGGCCGTGCACTGATCGACGATGACGACAACGATTTTTGGTTCGGCTTCGAACAAGAGTACACCATCATGGACCCTGCGACGGGTCTGCCTGTCGGCTTCCCGCCCGGCGGATTCCCCGCGCCGCAAGGCCCTTACTACTGCTCGGTCGGCGCGAGCAATGCCATCGGTCGCGAGCTCGTCGAAGAGCACCTTGACCTCTGCCTCGATGCAGGCCTAAACGTCGAAGGTATCAACGCAGAAGTCATGGCAGGCCAATGGGAATTCCAAGGCTTCGCGAAGGGTGCTGCACAAGCTGGCGACGAAATGTGGATCGGTCGTTACCTCCTCGAGCGAGTCGGCGAGAAGTACGGCTTGGCCATCAGCTGGCACTGTAAGCCTGTCCAAGGCGACTGGAACGGTTCGGGTATGCACGCCAACTTCTCCAACGAAGTGCTGCGTACATGTGGCTCCAAAGAAATCTACGGCAAGATTTGCGAGTCCTTCGGCACGCAAGACCGTATCAAAGCACACATCGATGTCTATGGTGCTTACAACGACCAGCGCCTCACCGGCCTTCACGAAACGCAGTCCATCGACAAGTTCTCCTACGGCGTGTCTGACCGCGGTGCTTCAATCCGTATCCCGATCGCTTCGGTCGAGAACGGCTACAAGGGCTGGCTCGAAGACCGTCGTCCCAACTCCGCAGCCGACCCGTACAAGGTTGCCGCGGTGATCATCAAGACCGTCAAGACGGCATGCAAGAAGCTTGATCTGCTGCCTGCCTGATCGGCTGATTAACTCTGATTCCTCCTAACCCGGGTCGGCCTTTAATCAGGCCGATCCGGGTTTTTCGTTAGCCATCAAGGTGAATTACTTGGCCCACGTCTACGGCGCGGGTAGCATGGCGACAACCTGCTTTGTTTGAACGCTCTCGCGAAAGGATCCTGATGAAATGTTTTACCCGGTGGGCACTTCTACCTTGCCTAGTGCTGGCCATGTTGATGACGCTCGGAAATGAAGTCCACGCCGCCGACGATAAGCCGGTGAAGATGAGCGAAGTTGCCAAGCTCATTAAAGACCAGTCCCCACAGGACGTGCTTGAAGTCTTAGCCAAGCGCGGCGTTGGCTTTCGCGTGTCCGGTAGCGCGGAGGGTCGGCTGAAGAAGTATGGCTTTACCGACGATCAAATCGAATTGATCCGAAAGATCGCAGCGGGGGAAGATGTCGATCTCTCAGGCGATGCGCCCGGCCCTGATGCGGAAAATCCAGATGCGCCTGCCGATCAAGAGGCGCTCAAGGTTGGCTTCCCCGACCCAGATCATTGGCATAACGCAGAGCAGGCTCGCATCGAGCGTGCGATGAAGAATGCGGGGCTTGGCTACAAGCGCATCGAACTCACCCGAGCAACGTTGTACTGCAACGATGCTCGCGCACGTAAGCTCGCGCCGCTCTTAAAGAAGCTTGAAGGCATGCTGATCAAGCGCTTCCCCGCGTCGATCGCAAATGCCAGCTCGCCTCAGTCAGCACATATCGTGATCGTCGATGGTGAGTCGGAGTGGAGCAATTGGATCGATGCCGTGGTTGATTCGTATGCCAAAGATGGCATGAACTTCAGCTTCGGGCCCGGAGCCGACACGAAGACCAAGCTCAAAGAGGTATCCGGTTTCTTGTTCCCGGCCTGCGCGGTTGCAAAGGTCGGCACGCGAAGCGATGAAAACATCGCGCGATTCGCAACCTACTCACTGGGTCACCTGATGATGGCCCGGGCCGGTGGGAAGAATCAGCCCGCGGGTCTGACGACAGGCTTTGGCGACCTCTCTGAGGAGATGGCAATGGGTACGCCATCGGTGATGATCTATTCCTACGAAAAACGCGACTTGAAACAGGACGGCGGATGGCGCGACGTTGTCAAAAACCTCTTCAAAGCTAAGAAGATCGACAATGTCACAACGCCGTGGGGTTACGAAACGGCATCGATGAAGCCAGAGAACTATGCCGAGTGCTGGTCGATTGTCTCGATGCTCAGCAGCGCACCGGATAAGTTTGCCGAGGCGGTGAAGATGGTCCGTGAGACGGATAAGTCCATGAACGTCGCACTGAACGAGGCGTACGAGTTAGACGATCGCAAGCTGCTTGAAGCGTGGTACAAGTTTGCGAATCGGTGAGGCAGATTGACTCATTTTTCCAACCAGCGCATCTTTCAGCCTTATGAGGCGGTTTCAAAACTCCCCTCCCTCTGAGGGAGGGGCTGGGGGAGGGTGTCGAACGACCCTTGTTTTGTAGCAAGCACAGGTTGATCGACACACCCTCCCAACCTCCGCCTCAGAGGGGGAGGGGTTAAGACAAGCCACGATTGAATGCAAGATTATCTAAAAAAGACCACGTTTTTGAACGTGGGCTTTTTTTAGAGTTGGAGTTTTCGTGGGTGCCCGGGCACCCGCAAGATATCAAAGCCTGTTCACGACTATTTCTGCAGGTCAGCGAACATCGGTGTGGAAAGGGATCGCTCGCCGAAGGAGCAGCCGATGGTGACGATGGTACTGCCGGGGTTCGCTTCGGCGAGTCGGCAGGCGGCAAGGACA
>JBGCDC010000505.1:0-4249 GCA_045105055.1 Phycisphaeraceae bacterium
CTAATAATTATTCTACGAAATCAATGAAGATAGCATCGTGACAAGGATCACACTAGATGTCAACGATTGCATTTGCAAACAACAGTATTTGCTGAAGTGGGATAGATTGATCTTTTGCAATTCGCACACAGCGGCCTGCCGGCACGCAGTGTGGAACCCGTCTCCTTCGTCCACGCCAACAATCCCTTAGCGCACAACCGTGCGCGTCACGTGTGACACGAATAGACGAATCTCTAATTCATCTACAAACCGTTAAAGTATCGCGCTATGACATACTTGCTCGCGCAAACCAATTGGTGGAATCAACCTTGGACCGGGCAGCTTGTTGCGAGTGTGGCGATCGTCGTTGCTGCTCTGGTCTTGCGATGGGTGCTTCGGCGTGGGATTCAACGCCAGCAGAAGATGTCGCATGACATGAAACGCCGCTGGTTGCTCCAGGTACGCAACCTCTCGTTCGGTCTAATCGCTGCGGGCTTGGTGCTCGTCTGGGCGACGGAGCTTAAGACGGTAGCGATCTCGGTTGTCGCGATCGTTGCGGCACTCGTCATCGCGACCAAGGAATTGATCCTCTGTTTGTCCGGCGGGTTCCTCAAGATGTCGTCCAAGAGTTTTGTGCTCGGCGATCACATCGAGATCGGCGCGGTGCGTGGCGAGGTGATCGATCAGACGCTGCTCACGACCAAGATCATGGAATCGTCGTCGGGTCCCAATGGCCAACAGTTCACCGGGCGGTTGATCACGTTTCCTAATGCGATCTTGCTGACCCAGCCGGTGATTAATGAATCGCTGACGAAGACGTTTGGTCTTCACGTTTTCACCGTGCCTGTGAAGGCGGATGCGGGTTGGGATCAGCACGAGGCGGCGCTGTTAGCGGCGTTGCACGCTGCGTGTGAGCCTTACCTCGAGCAGGCTAAGCGCGTGGTGAATGCGCTCGCGGCGGCGGAGGGCCTTAGTGCACCCAATGTTGAGCCGAGGGTGCATGTGTCGATCCCTGAGCCGGGCCGAGTGGATTTGATTGCACGGCTGGCGTACCCGGTGGATACGAAGGGTCGTGTGCTGCAAGAGGTGATGCGGGATTATCTTGGGCGTGTCGCGTCGTTTAAGCCCGCGGAGCAGAAGCCGGACGACGCGGCGAAGGCGGAATGAGCTGTACTTGGCCGGGTGCCACATTGCGTGCCGGTAGGCCGCAGTGTGCGAACTACTTTTGATTCATGCACTGTGATTCGCACACAGCGGCCTATCGGCACGCAGTGTGGCACCCGTGACCCGACACACCCGTCATTTACATCAGCATCATCAACGCGATCGCGCTTCGGGCGGACCAGAGCGCGGTGCGGAGCCAGTTGGTGTTCACAAGTTTTCGGTGCGCGGTTACGTTGAAGCCTTGGCTGAGCTGTTTGTGGCAGGGGACTTGGATGAAGGCGGTGCTGAGCCAAAGCGCGATGGCGAATGCGAGGCCCAGCCATGCAATCCACGGCCCGATGCCTTGTGGTGTTTGGATCACGAGATAGATCGCGCAGCCAAGCTCGATAAACATCGCGGGTGCGACGGCCCAGGTGGTTTTACGTTCGTGGAGTTGTTGGTAGGTGGTGTAGTGCTGCTCACCGACCTTGGCCATGAGCGGGTAGTGGACCAGCTGGACGAACCAGATCAGTCCGGCCATGTAGAGCGTCGCGGCGGCGTGGATTAGGAGGAGTGCCATGATATTGTTGTAGCCGGAGAGCTATGGGCTCCGGACGAGTAAGCGATGGCTGTTATCTCGCCATATCGCAACGTGATGTCATCGCGTCGGGGCCCGTAGGTCCCCGGCTATTTTTGAGGTGTTGGCTATTTTTTAGGCTTTGCGGGTGTCTTCCCCGCCGAACATCTCGTCGAGGACTTTGGCTCGGTAGGCGAAGATCTTGGTCACGTCGTTTTGCACGACGAGTTTATTGATCAGTGGTGCGAGCGGGCCGCCTGGCGGTGCGTATTCGACGAGGTCGTTGCAGCGGGTCCCGCCGTCCTGATCGGTGAAGGTGTGGGTATGGTGCCAGCGTTTGTAGGGTCCCTTGAGCTGTTCATCGGTGAACTTGTCGCATGGGTCCCAAGTGGCGATCAGGGTCCGCCAGCGGATGGGGACGCCGCGGACTTTGAGTTTGTAGTCGATGAGCGTGCCGGGCTGCATGTCGATCGGCGGGGGCGTAATGACCTTGAAATTCAGCAGGTCCGGGGTGATTTTTTCAAGATTTGCAGCATTGCCAAAGAACTCAAAGAGCTCTTCTCTAGGCTTATTTAGCCATTGGCTCATGGAGAGGTGCCAGTATTTTCCGACGCGTTTGACGGTGGGTTTATGCATGTTTGGACTCATTTCATCGCCCCCGATCGGTCATCTGTAGGTTTTATCGTACCGCTATGAACGAATAATAAGCGCAATAAGCTCGCTTGGAGCAGAATTAGTGATTATAGTGAACGAGTTGGACGATTGAGTCGATACCTAATCGGGATCCCGCCTGTGAAATACCTCTCTCCTAAACAACTCGGCAAAGCGATCGGCGTCAGTGAATCTTCGCTCAAGCGTTGGATTGACGACGGCCTGATCGAGGTCATCCGTACTTCCGGCGGGCACCGTCGTGTCGAGCTGGCCGAGGCGATCCGTTTTGTCCGTCAGCGCGGCTACACCGTGAAGGACCCATCGGTGCTCGGGCTGACTGCGGCGGACGATAAGACCGGCCGAGCCGACGAAACCCAGCTTTTTGAGCATTTTTACGACCTGCTTCTTAACGGCCAAGACAAGGAATTCATGGCAGTCGTCACTCGGCTGTACCTCGACGGCCACACGATGAGCGAGATCATTGATGGCCCGATCCGCGGCGCGATGAATCAAATTGGTGATCTTTGGCACAACAATCCCGACGGCATCGGCATCGAGCATCAGGCGACGGATATCTGTATCCGCACGCTGGGCTACATGCACTCGCTGATCAAGCCGCCAAGCGAGAACGCTCCGCTTGCGATCGGTGGTGCCCCGGCCGGTGATATGCACCTGATTTCCTCGCTCTGCGTGTCATTGGTGCTCGCGGATCAGGGTTGGCGCGAGGCTAACCTCGGTGCAAACACGCCTTGGCAACAGCTCGCTAGCGTCGCCAAGCAGAAACAGGCCTCGCTGGTTTGGGTCTCCATGACCGCTGAGCCCAACGCCGACTATGCCAAGAAGCTGCGCGAGCTAGCCATCGATTTGGCTCCGCACTCGTGCCAGATCATCGTTGGCGGCCGGCAACTAAACGACGAGATCGTTCGCCTAAACCTAGACAATCTGTACACCGCCCGGTCCATGGTCGAGCTTCAATCCTTCGGCCGAGGCCTGCTCGCCGCTCACAAAGCGATGCACCCAGCCCCAGCCCCGGAATCGGCCTCCCATAACGGGCAATCCGCCCCGTCCGCGATGTCGTGATAGACAATCCTGCAAGCCTTAGGCCGCAGGCCTCAAACAGCCCTAAAACGTTCACCAGCGATTTGAAAAGCCGCACAGTGGACAGCCCAGTCCTATTTAGTCGAGCTATAATAGGCTGCCCTTTTAGAGGATTTGTTATGTCTACAAAAACACTTTTAACCCCCTTCCGTGCCCTGGCCCGCGCGATCGGACAGTTCTTCGATGGCGAAGCAGCGGTGAAACAAATCGAGTTGCCCGGCGAGAAAAAGGTCCAATGGGCTCGCAACCTGCCCTACTTCGCGATGCACGCCGGGTGCCTGCTGATCTTCCTCGTTGGGTTCTCTTGGATCGCGCTGGGGCTCTGCATCGCGTTCTACTTCCTGCGTATGTTCGCGATCACTGGCTTCTACCACCGCTACTTCTCGCACAAGACGTTTAAGACGTCGCGTGCCTTCCAATTCATCATGGCCATCTGGGGCATGACGGCGATCCAGCGTGGCCCGCTTTGGTGGGCGGCGCACCACCGACACCACCACCGACACTCCGATGAGCACCTCGACCTGCACTCGCCTAAGCAGCGCGGCATGGTCTGGTCGCACATGTTCTGGTTCACCAACGAGGCGGCCTTTGGCACCAACCAAAAGGCAGTCCACGACCTCGCGAAATTCCCCGAGCTCCGCTTCGTCAACCGCTACGATTCGCTCGTCTATATCGCCTTCGGCATCGCGATGTTCGGCCTAGGCGTCGGCCTCAACGCGCTCTTCCCAACGCTCGGCACCTCCGGCTGGCAGATCTTCGTCTGGTGCTTCTTCCTCTCCACCGTCCTGACCTACCACGACA
>JBGCDC010000506.1:0-26119 GCA_045105055.1 Phycisphaeraceae bacterium
GACGCTCTTCCGATCTTGGTGCCGACCTTCACGACTGCGGATGCGCCCTTGACCTTGAGGTCTTTGATGATGCTGACCGTGTCGCCGTCGGCGAGGATGTTGCCAACCGCATCTTTGATGACGAGCGCATCTTGTTCTTCAGCAGAACCCGCAGCAACATCACCCGGCGCAGCCGCAGACCATTCATGACCGCATTCCGGGCAAACGAGTAGGCGTCCATCTTCGTATGCGTAGTCGCAAGGGCATTGCGGGCACTGGTGCAGATCGCTCATGACAACTCGCAGTAGTCTTCCATCGGCGGGCAGGTGCAGATGAGGTTGCGGTCGCCGTGGGCGTTGTCGATTCGGCCGACGTGGGGCCAATATTTGTGATCGCGCAGGTATGGCAAGGGGTACGCGGCTTCTTCGCGGGTGTACGGGTGGGGCCAGTCGGTGGCGAGCAACGACTTTGCGGTGTGCGGGGCGTTGTGCAGGGGGTTATCGTCCTTGGGCCAGTCGCCGTTTTCGATACGCTTGATCTCTTGGCGGATCTGGATCATGGCTTCGCAGAAGCGGTCGAGTTCTTCTTTGGATTCGCTTTCGGTGGGCTCGAGCATGAGCGTGCCGGAGACGGGCCAGGACATCGTCGGTGCATGGAAGCCGAAGTCCATGAGCCGCTTGGCGAAGTCGTCGATGGTGACGCCAGCGTCTTGCGACTTACGGACATCGAGGATGAACTCGTGCGCGACGGTGTTGTTCTCACCGGTGTAGAGGATGTCGTAGTGATCCTTGAGTCTTGCGGCCATATAGTTGGCGTTGACGATGGCGGCTTTGGTGGCAAGGGTTAGGCCTTGGCTACCCATGAGCGCGATGTACATCCACGAGATGGGGAGGATCGCCGGGCTGCCGTATGGCGCAGCGGAGACGGTGCCGAAGGGGTCGCGTCCGCCAGTGGTCGTGTCCATCGGGTGCGAGGGCAGGTAAGGTGCGAGGTCGGCAGTACAGCAGATCGGGCCCATCCCGGGTCCGCCGCCGCCATGGGGGATGCAGAAGGTTTTGTGGAGGTTGAGGTGGCAGACGTCGGCACCGATGAGGCCCGGCGACGTTAGGCCGACCTGTGCGTTCATGTTCGCGCCGTCCATGTAGACCTTGCCGCCGAACTCGTGCGTGATGTCACAGATGGTTTTGATTTCGGTCTCAAAGACGCCATGCGTCGAGGGGTACGTGACCATGAGCGCCGCGAGATTATCTTTGTGTGTCTCGGCTTGGCTGCGCAGGTGATCTAGGTCGATGTCGCCGTTGTCTTTGCAGTTGACGGGGACGACTTTCATGCCTGCGATGACGGCGGAAGCGGGGTTGGTGCCGTGCGCGCTGACGGGGATGAGGCAGATGTCGCGGGTGTTGGGTGCTGGGTTTTGGGTGTTGGCTGCGGCTTGGGCCTCGTGGAACTTACGGATCAGCATAAGCCCGGCGTATTCGCCTTGGCTACCCGCGTTGGGTTGAAGCGAGCACGCGGCGAAGCCGGTGATTTCGCTCAGCCAGTTTTCGAGCTCCATAAACATCAGCTTGTAGCCCAGCGATTGGTCCGACGGGACAAACGGGTGCAGGTTCGCGAACTCGGGCCAAGTGACGGGGATCATCTCGCTGGCGGCGTTGAGCTTCATCGTGCATGAGCCCAGCGGGATCATGCTGTCCGCGAGGCTGATATCTTTGCTGCAGAGCTTGACCGCGTAACGCAAGAGCTCTGATTCGCTGTGGTAGCGATTGAACACTTCGTGGGTGAGGTAGTCGCTGGTGCGTGCGGCACTGCCGAAGTCGTCGAGCGGGTTGTCGCCGACGAGCTCATCGAGGTCGAGGTGTTCGGGCGTGATGCCGCGGTTGAAGATCGTGAGCAGCGCGGTGAGGTCTTCGCGGGTGGTGGTTTCGTCGAGTGCGATACCGACGTGGGTCGGGCCGATGCGTCGGAGGTTGATCTCAAACTTCGCGGCGAGCGCGTGGATCGCTTCTGCGTCAGCAACCTCGACCACGATCGTATCGAAGTAACGATCCGTCTTTACGTTTCGACCAAGCTCGGTCAGCCCAGCAACCAGTGCGCGCGTCGCGGCGTGGATACGCGTGGCGATCGACTTGAGCCCTGTTGGCCCGTGATAGACCGCGTAGAACCCGGCGATGATCGCGAGCAATACCTGCGCGGTACAGATGTTGGACGTCGCTTTATCTCGGCGGATGTGTTGTTCGCGGGTTTGTAGGGCCATACGGAACGCGGGGTTGCCGTGGGCATCTTTGGAGACGCCGATGAGTCGGCCTGGCATCTTGCGAGCGTAGGTTTCTTTGGTAGCGAGGAACGCGGCGTGCGGCCCACCAAAGCCCATGGGCACGCCAAAGCGCTGCGAGGTACCGATCGCGATATCCGCGCCGTTGCCATCATTAAACTCGCCCGGCGCCTTGAGCAGCGTCAACGCGAGCAGGTCCGTCGCGACAACGAGCAGTGCGCCCGCGTCGTGGGTTTGTTTCGTGAGTGCGTCATAGTCTTTAACCTGGCCCCAAGTGTTGGGGTATTGAACGAGGACGCCTGACACTTGATCGGTGATATCGAATGTGTCACCACGCGCGATGCGTAGCTCGACGCCCATCGACTCGCAGCGCGTCTGAAGCACCGCGATCGTTTGTGGGTGGACATCTTCCGCGACAACGAAGATCGGCCGTTTGCCACGCGCGATGCCATGACACATCGCCATGGCTTCAGCGGCGGCGGTGCCTTCATCAAGTAGCGACGCACCAGCTAGAGGCAAACCCGTCAGGTCGCTCACCATGGTCTGGAAATTGAGGATCGCTTCGAGTCGGCCCTGCGCGATCTCGGCTTGGTACGGCGTATAGGGCGTGTACCAACGCGGGTTCTCCAAAACCTTCCGCAAAATCACCGGCGGGATGATCGTGCCGTGATAGCCCATTCCGATGAAGCTTTTATAGACCTTGTTCTTTCGGCTCATGTCCTTGAGACGCGCGAGCATGTCGTACTCGCCTTGCGGGGCGCCGAGCTTGAGCGGCTCTTGCATACGAATCGCGTCGGGCACGGTCGCGTCGATCATCGCGTCCACGGAGTCGAACCCGCAGGCCTTGGCCATCTCGGCGAGCTCGTCGTCGGTCGGGCCGATGTGGCGGTTTAAAAAGATATCAGTGGGGTCAAGGACGGATCGCTCGGCAGCGGGTGCGAACTGGCCTTGGGACTCGTCAAATGCGACTTCGGTTGGCGTCATAGGAGCTTATGGGTTGGGCGGGTGTACGGGGGAAAGCGGGCAGAGGTGGATCATAGGAACCGTAGCGGGCTGCGGCAATCAGACGTCATGAAACGATGCGTTTAGTCGCGATCAGAGAGGAAACCTAGGTAGGTTAGATCGCGGCGATGGTCCGGAGCGATGAAGGTTCTACGCTTGGATTAATGCTGTTGCACCGCCTTGGCCGGGCCTGAGGTATTTGCTGCTTAGTCTGCGCCAAGCTCGACCGGCATCAGCGTCTTTGGCTTGGGCATCTCAGCGACGAGCGTTTCATAGGCATCTTCCCATGCACGCTGATACGGACCCTTGCGGGCCGCGGATTCGAAGGCGTCGGTCGTATACATGTGATCGAGTGCTTGGCCCTCGGCACAAACCATGTCGACCGCAAAAAGCTTGCCATCGCGCAGCAAAGTGAAGTTGATCGTGTCGCCCGCTTGACGTGATGCAATTTGCCAGCGGACCCAGTTGGTGATGTCGTGTTCGCGGTGGTGGTTGGATAGGCCTTGGCCGTTGATCTGGACGATGATGTCGCCTCGGCGGAGGTGGGCGTGGCCGGGGAAGCCGGGCATCGTTGCGATCACACGGACACCGGGCAGATTGGCGTGCGGATTCTCATGTGCGAGCACCGGCTCATAGGAATACCCGACGGACGCGGCACGACGCTGGATCTGACCCGGGACGATCTCGTCATCTCCTGCTTGTTGTTTCTGCGGGCCGAAATCTCGCTCGCGCATCTCACGCAATACATGATGCTCCGCGATACGAAGCAGGCGATGTCGCTGCTCAGGGGCCTTAGCCTGCCGAATCATCTCAACCAGCAACGCCTTGCTAAGCGTGTCATCGGTCAACAAAAAAGCCTCGGCCGACTCGCGCACCGTGAAGTCCTCGTGGTCCAAACCCGCGACCACTTCATCACGCGGGCGCTCCACCCAAGGATTTACAAGTACCTTCGCATCAAGCTGCACGGGCTCTGCCGCACGGCCTTGGTCGAATAGCTCGCCCCGGCCATCGAACTGAACCTCTAGCACCCGCCGATGGATCTCCTCGACTCGGCGACGCTGCTCGATCAATTGCTTCGCAGCATCAAGATCGTCGTCGGCCTCAATCCTGAGCTCCAAGTCTTCGAAGAGCTCCTCGACCGCCTTCTCAATCTGCTTATCGAGCTGCCGCTCTCGCTCAGTAGCTTCCTCGGCTTGACCCAATGCGGGAGACGCAAGTAGCACAGCACACAACAGCGACGTCATCGAGAAGGCATTCTTCATAGATACATTCTAGCCAAGGTAATGAGTGATCAAACAATCTTGCACGAGATTATTGGGTCGGTAGATATCCGCGCGTCATAGCAGCTTGCGGAAGCCCACCGGCCTGGATGAAGAGCTTGCGAAGCGATAAACAATCGGAACCGCAGGCCGACGGGCTTCCGTAAGCGGCTATCGAGCCGACCCACTAATCATCCAGCATCGCGACGAGCTTGGGCGACTGCTCCAGCAGCCAGACGCACTTGCGGCGGACCATCTCTAAAAATACTCCGCCCTCCATGCGTGCGAACATGCCCGTCTTTGCAATCGGGATCACCGACTCTGCAATGAGCGCCTGGATCATCAGCCAAGGGACGACCTTCAGCTCGGCCATAGTAAGGACCGCGTCGGGCACCGAGTCGTAGCCCATGAGGAAGCGTTTGAACCGGGCGAGGTCGATCCCATCCGGCCAGGTCAACGGGTCTGCGCCGCCGCCAAGGATGGAGAACTGCAGCGCGCCGTTGGCGACATCGATGATGCGCTGGTGCATGCGTGCGGTGTCGTAGTCGATGACCGCGACGACACGTTGACCTCGGAAGAGCATGTTGCCCGGGTGCCAGTCGCTGTGCACGATCTGCTTAGGCCAATCGAGCATCCCAGCGCCTTCGACGCGATTGACCGCATCGTCATAGAACGCTTGTAGCGTGTGCACGAGTTTTGCGGTGGCACGGGCTTCTTCGCCAGTGTGGTTCGGGTTCCGCCGCTTCATTGTCGTCGGGATGGTTCGGCAGGCGTTGTAGACCGACTTCGCGTTGTGATACGAGTTGCCTAGCACCGCTTCGTGTTTTGATTCGTATGACAGCAGCAGCTTGTGCATCAGGGCAAGGATCTTGCCTGAGTCCTGCGTCGCTTCGAGCGATTGATCGTAAGGCGTGCCATGGATGTACTCGAACAGCTCGTAGGTCTGATCGCCTAGACGAAGCATCGAATTACTGTCGGTCCGCGTGCCGATCAAATGCGGCAGCGGGAATTGTTTCTTGGCAAGGTGAAGCTGGATGCCGTGACAAAACGCGACCTTCTCCGGGCCGTCTTTACCCATCGCGCGGCGCTTCAGTAGAAACGGGCCACGCTCGGCTTTGATCAATAGCTTGGGGGCTCGGCGGGAACCGCGCGGAAATTCCTTGATCGCGTTGATGACGCCGATGTCGAAATGGCTCAGCACGATCGCGAGTTCATCCGCCGCAAAGGTCTGTCGATCACTTTTTTTGCTCTTACCGCCAGACAGCGTCACAGACGCCAAGCCGCTAGCGATGCTCGATCGCGGGTCGGCTTTGGGCGTCTTTGGTTGTGTCGGCGAATCAGACATGCAATCCAAACATCCAAAATAACTTGACAACACACACTTTATGTCAAATCTCGCCCCGCTGTCAGGCCCGACGCCTGCTCAAAACATTAAGATCACAACCTCACAACGCTGTGTCCCGACGAAAGGCCAACCATGTTCCGAACCGCCCTTGCACTGCTCGCTTTACTGATCACCTGCGCGATGCCGCAGTTCGCCACGGCCCAGGACGAGGCCACGCCGATCAGGATCGCGTGCGTTGGCGACTCGATTACCTTCGGCGCAGGCATCAAAGACCGCAAGAAGAACAACTACCCCACGCAGCTTCAAGGCCTGCTGGGTGAATCATTCGCCGTCCAAAACTTCGGCGTCAGCGGCGCGACCCTGCTCAAAAAAGGTAACAAGCCTTACTGGAAACTCAAGCAGTTCCAAGCCGCGCAAGAACTGCAGCCCAACATCGTCGTTATCAAGCTCGGCACGAACGACACCAAGCCAAATAATTGGAAACACAAAGACGAATACCAGGCCGACTACCTCGAGATGATCGAGATCTTTCAGCAACTCGATAGCAAGCCCAAAATCTACCTCTGCTACCCCGCCCCCGTCATTGGCGAGCAATGGGGCATCAACGATAAGACCGTCCGCGAAGAAGTCATCCCGATGATCGATGCGATCGCCAAGAAAACAAAACTGCCGATCATCGACCTCTACGCTCCGCTCAAGGACAAGCCCGAGTTGATCCCCGATAAGGTGCACCCCAACGCAGAGGGCGCAACCATCATTGCGGAGACGGTCGCTAAAGCAATTACAGCGAAAGAAGATGAGTAAAGGAAAGTGCGTTTGGGATCAGTGCTTGCGGTATCGCCAAAGTACTGTTTGCACGCTTATTTTTAAGACGCGGCGCGGAACTTATCGTGACTCTGGCCTGTCGGCAATTGAATCCGCTTCAATAGTTCGGTGGCTTGATCTTGCGGTAAGGGCCTCGAGAAGAAGAACCCTTGCATCATGTCGCATTTCATTTCTTTGAGCATATCAACATGCTCGATTGTCTCGACACCCTCAGCGATGATCTTCGCTTCGAAGGCATGAGCGATTGAAACGATGTGTTCGAGCACCGCGGCTTTGACGATATTGTTCGTTGCTTCGCCAAGGAACGACTTGTCGATTTTCAGTGTATTGAATGGGATATCGTGCAGGCAACCCAGCGAGCTGTACCCGGTGCCGAAGTCATCGATGCTGATGTGGAAGCCCGCCTCTTGCAGGCGTTCGAGCATGTCGGTGCTGATGTTGGGATCGAACATCACACTGCCCTCGGTGATTTCGAGGTGGATGGTTTCCGGCGCGACGCCGTACTCTTTGGTGAGGTCGCGGAGGTAGTCGAGCAGGTCGGGCTCGATAAGGTCACGACGCGACAGGTTGATGCTGAGCCAAAGCGGCTCTTCACGATTGGGATGCTCAGCCTGCCACTCAGAGAGCTGGTGGATACACCTGCGGAAGATCCATCTGCCTAGCACCTTGATGACGCCGGTCTCCTCGGCGATCGGAATGAAGTCGTTCGGCGAGATCATGCCTCGGCTGTGGTGCTGCCAACGAACGAGCGCCTCAAAGCCCAGTAGCTCGCCATTACTTCCTCTGTTGATCGGTTGGTAGTGCACGCGGAACTCATCGTTGTGCAGCGCTTCGCGCAGCTCTTGCGTCAATGCCAGCCGGAGCTCACCCTGCTCACGCATGGTCGCGTCAAACACGCTGATGCAGTTTCGGCCGTTGCGCTTAGCGGCATACATGGCGGTGTCCGCATCACGCACGAGGTCGCTTGGATCAAGGTGGGTGGGCTGAACCATCGCGACGCCGATCGATACCGTCACAGTCAGTGATTTAGTTTCGAGATCGATCGGCTGTTCAATCTTTTCGCGGAGCTGTTCACACCAATCCGCCGCCTCTTGCTCGTTCTCTGGCGAGGCCAACAGCAGCGCAAACTCATCGCCGCCTAGACGCGTCGCGCTGTGCTTAATCGACCAGCTCCCTGGCGGGGGAAGCTCTTGGATAAAACCCTTGATCCGCTGGGCGGTGATGACCAATAGTTGGTCGCCGGTTTCATGGCCCATGCCGTCGTTAATAATCTTGAACTTATCCAAGTCCATGAACACGAGCGCAAATGTAAGCCGAGCATTTTTCCTTGCTGCACCCATCATTTCATTAATGGATTCGTGGAAGCCTGCTCGGTTGTAGAGCCCGGTCAGCGGGTCGTTCATCGCCTGTTCGCGGAGCTTGGCTTGTTGTTCGTTGAGCTTGCGTTCGCTGATGCGAAGATTGTCTAGGTCGATCTGTGTGTCTTCGAGTCGTCCGATGAGCCGGTTGTATCCCTTGGCAACTTGCCCGACCCAAGTGAAGGGCTCTTCGGGCGCTTGCCTAGAAAAATCGTGTGTCCTGCGGTGGTGATCGATGACCTCGACGAAGTCGGCGATCTCACTGGATGCGCGGTGCTCGGCGACGTTCAATCCCATGACTTCCTGATCGCTGCTGACACGCAGCCAACCGACCTGCTTGAGGATTCGGCAACTGACCCAAACCGCGGGGAAGCAAAGCGCCCCGACCACGACGACGCCGACCAGTTGCACGCCGATTTGCGAGAGCCTGCTTAGCCCGGTGCCGACAAGGGCCAGATCACCAAACAATCCGAGGGCCAAGGTGCCCCAGATTCCTGCGGCGAGGTGGACCGGGACAACGCCGATCGCGTCGTCGATTTTAAGTTTTTCTAAGAATTTTTCTGCGGCTAAAGCGATGCCTGCCCCGACCGCTCCGATGAACAGCGACTGTGATGCGCTGACCGCGTGGACGCAGCCGGTGATCGCAACAAGCCCAGCCAACGAGCCGTTAAGAATACTGAGCGGATGGTGATAGCCGTAGCGCCAACGGCCAAGGATGATGCCCGCGACGAGGCCCGCACTGCCCGCGAGCATCGTGCGTACGATCACGCCCGGCGTCTCAGCGCTGAAGTGAATGGTGCTGCCGCCGTTGAATCCGATCCAGCCGATCCATAGCAAGATGACGCCGAGCACAGCGATGGACATATTACTTGCGGGTATCTGATTGACTTTACCGTCGGCGCCGAAGCGTCCTTGCCGTGCACCGATGACGATGACCGCAGCCAACGCCGCCCAGCCGCCGACCGAGTGGACGACCGTGGTGCCCGCGAAATCAATGAAGCCAATCTGTGCCAATAACCCTTGAGGCCCGCCAAGCATCCCACCCCAGATCAAGCCGCCCACGACCGGATAAACCAGCGCGGAAATCAGCATCGCCAAAATCAAGTACGCCCGGTAACGCATCCGCTCAGCGACCGCACCAGACAAGATCGTAACGGTTGTCCCACAGAACACTGCTTGAAAGAGAAAGAAAGCGGCCAATTGCCCTTGGTTCCGACTATCGAGGACGTCGTACCCCAGCACGCCCATCCACTGGGCACCAAAGATCAGGCCAAAGCCCACCGCCCAGAACAGAATCAGCGCGATGCCAAAATCTGAGAGGTTCTTGAACGCGACATTGATCACGTTTTTCGAGCGCGTTAGCCCGGCCTCAAGACATAGGAACCCGCCTTGCATCAAAAAGACGAGTGCCGCACAGGCGATCAGCCAAAGAATATCGATTTCGGAAGCGCCCTGAATCATTTAAAAAACACATGTCCTTCCGCCCCATACACACCATCCGCCGCACAAATCGTGGCGTTAGCTTGCTTACTCTTGAACATCGGGCAAACCGCGGTAATGCATAACCGCGACAAGCAAATAATCAGCCTCGGATCGAACGACCGAATCGCCGCCTGACCGAACGGATCAAACTAAACTATCGGGCTCATGCAAACGACTACTGCTTTGACAACAACGACACCCCCGACATGGCCCGCCATCCAAGCGATCGCTTGGCGAGAGTGGGTCAGATTTTTCAGGCAGCGCAGCCGAGTGATCGGGGCGCTGGCGACGCCGGTGCTGTTCTGGGTGCTGCTTGGCTTCGGTGCCGACCGAGTCTTCACCGCACCCGGAAGTGAAGGGGCGATCGGCGTGGGCTACAAAGAATATTTCTTCCCCGGCGCGCTCGTGATGATCCTGCTCTTCACCGCGATCTTCTCGACCATCACCGTTATCGACGACCGCAACGAAGGCTTCCTCCAAGGCGTGCTCGTCAGCCCGGCATCTCGCGCAGCCATCGTGCTGGGCAAGGTCATCGGCGGCGCGGGGATCGCGCTGGTCCAAGGCGTCCTCTTCCTCGTGCTCTATCCACTCGTCGGCGGCTGGCCTGGCATCCTCGAACTGCTTGCCGCCGTCGCGGTCATGGCCGGACTCGCTGTCGCGCTCACCGGCATGGGACTAGTCCTCGCTTGGCGGATGGACTCGACCGCCGGGTACCACGCGATGATGAACATCTTGCTCATGCCGATGTGGTTCCTCTCCGGTGCCGTGTTCCCCGCCGCCACCGCGCCGATCTGGATGAAGAGCGTCATGGCCTGCAACCCACTGACCTATGGGCATCAACTCCTCTCCGGCTTACTGCTCGGCAGCGACGCACCCGCAGGCCTCGTCCCGACCTGGGCCGCAGTGCTCATCCTCGTAGGCTTCGCCACTGCAATGGTTGCGTGGGTCACACGGCTCGCAAGTAAACCGGCCTAAACTACACACATGAAAAAGGCCCTCTTCAACTTGCCGGTCCTCACCGCCGCAGGATTCTCGCTTGCGGCGACGGCGGTCATTGTTCTGCTGGTTTTTTTCAAGCCCGCGGTTGCAGGTCCGACGCTCATGCTCGATGAGCCGATGGACGTACCCACCTTCGAGGTCACCACCCACCTCGGCGATGTCATGTCTAAAGACAGCATGCTCGGCAAGGTCTGGGTCTGCGATTTTTTCCTCTCCCGCTGCAACGGGATTTGCCCGATCCTCGGCCGAACCATGGTCGACCTAGCAAGCGATCTCTCCAAAGACGCCGCACTCAAAGACGTCATGCTCGTCAGCTTCAGTGTCGATCCTGAGTACGACACACTCGAGCAGCTTCAGCTGTATCGCAAGATCAACATGGGCGCGTGGGACCGTGGCGACGAGGCACTCAACGAAGAAATCAACCGCCGATGGATGCACGTCCGAGCGCAAGAGCAAGAGCCGTTCTGGGAAATGGTCCGCGAAGGATTCAAGCTCTACGTCGGCCCAAGCGAAGGCGACCCCACCACCCCCGTCGCCCACAGCGGTCGGCTCGTGCTCATCGATAAGCAAGGCCAGATCCGCGGATACTACGACGGCCTGACCGACGAAGACATGCCCGCCCTGCTCGCGGATATCCGGCGGCTTGCCAACGAATCCATTTGATCAATCCCATGCCCAGCGCCACCAACCCCAACGTGTTCGAGCCGCCGACAGCGGACCAGCTCGCCAATCACCTACAAAAGCATCCTGCGATGCACACCGGTGCTTGGCAGCAGCGTGGGCCGTTGTTGATGGTTGTTGCGTTTTCGGGTTTGGCGCTACTCATGATGGGCCAGCCGGGTTTTGCAATTTTGCCCTTGCTGGGGCTGCTCGGGCTCATGGCGTACCTATCGGGGCAGGCGCGATCCGCCGCCGAGTTGCAAGCCCGCGCGGTGCGTGCGTGGGAGCTCGCCATGATCCGTCGGTATCGCGAGGCGCTTGGCCAAGCGTGGGACCTACTGCCCGCGTGCAAGACCAAGCCCGAGTTGCACGGCCGAGCCGTCACCGTCATCGCGCATGTCCTCAGCGAACTAGGCCGAGACGAAGCGGCAGAGATCGCCTACGGGCACTTGATGGATCGCCTGCCCACGGACCACCCGCTATCGCTTCGGCTTAAGCTGCAACGCGCAACCGCAGCACTGACCACCGGCCGACTCGCCGACGGCGATGACATCCTCCGCAAGCTGCGCAGCCAGGCCGAAGCACGCAACGACCCGAGCCTGACCGCGGCGCTGCGTTTAGCGCGGCTCGTACAAGATGTACACACCGGCCATTACGCCGACGCCATCGCGGAAGCCGACAACACCGCCAAGGCCTTGGTCCCTATGGGTACCGAGTCGGGTTACGGCTACGCGCTGCTCGCATTGTGCTTCCATCTGCTCGCAAAGCACGATCCGTCGCAAGACGACGATACGCGCGTCGAGCGCAATCAACAAGCCAAGCACTATTGGGATCAAGCGACGCTACTCATCCCCCCCGCCGCGCTGGTGTATCGCTACCCCGAGTTGCAGAAACTATTGCAACAAAACGATGAACAATTGCCTTAGGTGGGGCGGGCTTCCAGCCTGCCGTCATGCCGCAGGCATGAATCGAGTTATAGTCGTACTACGCATCAATGGCGGGCAAGATGCCCGCCCCACCCATCAAGCACATGCCTATGCCCAAGGACTTTACCAGCACCTTTGACCCCGAGCGTTTTGCCAAGCAGATCGCGTTTGATGATTTGATGCGCGGGCTGCTCATCGGCGGTGTTGTAACCGCGCTGTTGATGACGCTGCTGCTGCCGGGCCTCGTCGTGGTGTCGGGTTTGATCGCACCGGCCATCGTGCTCGGGCTTTGGCTTTGGCTGTCGGTTTCGACCGCCCGTGTCGCGCGGTCGCTGGCGACGTTTAGTGAGTTGATGGCAAGCGAGCCGAGCAAGGCCGAGGATGCGCTCCGCGAGGTTTTACGCATTCGCCCGGTCATGCGATGGGCGCGCATCCTCAGCTACCACCGCCTCGCGGGCTTGCGTCACCTGCAGCGACGCTTCACCGAGACTGCGGCAATCTGCCTCTGCCTGCTGAGCCAACCGCTCAAGGGCCCCGCCGCCGCGACGCGACCTCACTTGCTGCTCATGTTGGCCGAGGCGCAGCTCGAGATCGGCAACCTGCCAGGGGCCTATCACGCGCTGGCGCACCTGCAACAAACCAAGCTTGGCTTAGCACAGTCCCTTCAACGCCTCGCGATCCAGACACGCTACGAGTTAGCGATCGGTGCGTACGACAGCGCGATGCACCGGGCACGGGCCAAGGTCGAGCTCGCCGAGCTCATGCCCGCCAAGCACTGCGCGACGATGCACGCCATGCTCGCGACCGCCGCCCAGCGGTCCGGCCAAGCACAACAATCCGACTGGCTCTGGCAACGCACCCGACTCCTCGCGGGCCCGGACTTCGCCAAACAACTCGAGCAAGGAGGCTTCGACGTCCCGATCGTCGAGCCCGAGACGGACAACGGCGATAGTCGTGAATCTGTTTGAGCTTTAAGGTGGAGCGGGCTTCCAGCCCGCTGTCAGGCCAAAGGCCTGAGCCAATGTTTTCACGGCTGCGCTGTGACGGCGGGCAGGATGCCCCACCGATTCACGGAATACCCACACAAAACGACGCCCCGGCTTGACCTTCGCCTAGCCCACGTCACAATGCCCCTTAGATAGATCCCTTTTGTGAAGCAGGCTTGCTTATGCAGTTGATGTCGTGGCAAATTGCTCGGCTTGGTAGCCGGTTTGGCATGTTGTTCGAGCCTTACAAGCAGCGCGTCATGCACGGCGCGCTCGGCCGACTCCTAGACCGACCCATGGACCTCTGCGTCGGCATGGTCGAGCCCGACGGCACCGAACGCACCCTACCCTTCACATCCATCGGCAAGCCGCTCGTCAATTGCGAACAGTTCGAGCGATTCAACTCCATCACCTACCGCGGCTACTCGGGCAAGCACAACATCCGCTTCGAGCTGAACATCCACAGCCCGTTCTACCCACAGAACGAGAAGCTCTGCCTGCTGCCCGTGTTTTACCTCGAGTTCCGCGTCCACCATGTCATCCACGCACGCTGGCGTCAGCAGGCCGCCGACCCGGACATGAACGTACGATTGTTCCTTCGCATCAAACGGCCGGACACGCAGGTCTTTGTCGACAATCATCAGATCCACATGCGCTACGACAATCACCTGTCGTTCAACGCAGACCGCTCCAGCCCATTCCCCGAGACGAACTTGCCGCCGAAAGATGGCCCAACCGTCACCGCGTTGGAGCGGATCGTTTCGCTCAACCCCGAGGCCGAGCCGACCGCTGAGGGCGACGGGCTGACGATCAATATGCCGGTGACGATGCCCGATCAGGGTACGAAGTGGCGGCTGATGTGGTGCGCCCATGTCGCCGAGCCGATTGCAAAGGTGAGGCGTGGCGAGGGCGAGGGCCAAGTCTACGATGCGAGCTTCCGTTACAACGACCACTGGCCGACGATCGATGATGTCGTCGACGAAGCGATGGTCACACGTGACGACCACCTCGCGCACTCCCGCCGGATCGAGAAGCTCGTCCAGCAGGCGCCGATGAATATCGCCCAGCAGCACCTGGTCAGCCAAGCCTGGCAAACCTATCTCGCCAACACCTTTTGGCTCAGCCACGAGGACCCCGGCGTGGCGGAAGAGAAATGCCCGGCGGGCACACGCAAGTCGTGGTTCTCCGTCATCGAAGGCTCCCGCCTCATCCAGTCCAACCTCAACGCCGAGTGCAACGCGGCGATGTTCTACCTCGGCATGTGGCCCGACCTCTTAAAAATGCTTCTAAGCCAATTCATGGAGCGCACCAAGGAGCACGAGCCAAGCGAAGGCGTCGTCATCGACCACGACCTCGGCAGCGCGCTGAGCATGACAGGCTCGACCTACAACAGCCCGTCGCCCGCCGACCAAAACGCCGACCTCCTCGCGCTCCTGCAGACCTACACCCGATGGACCGGCGACACCTCGCTCGTCCGTGACCACTACCCGCTGATCACCCGGCTAGGCATGTACCTCTTCTGGGCCGACCGAGACAACTCCGGTTTTCCATCTGTCGGGGTATCAAGCACGCATGGCTCGCGATACTCGCCCGCCTTCCGCTCGTCGCCTAAACAAACCTACCTCGCGGTCAAACGCATCGTCGCGCTCCGCGCCGCGGCGGACCTACTCAAACACGCCGACACGCCCGACGTTGCGCCTGCCGCAAAAACTTTCGAGCGCGCCGCAGAAGAAGCCGCACCAAAGATCGTCGAAGAGGCCTGGTACGGCGACCACTTTATGGTCTGCGTCGACCCCGCCTTCACTGCCGAGTCGCCCCGCGACCTCGCCAACGTCTACTGCATCTATAACGCCAACGCCGAGCTCCTCCCGCTCATGGTCGGCATGCCCACCGCGCTGCCCACCGAGCTCGTCATCAAAGATCTCAAAAGCGGTAAGCGCGAAACCATGCGGCGCTACGGCTGCTGCAATACCACCCTCGAAACCGACCACCTCCGCATCAGCCAAAACCTCTGGCGCGACATGCTCGCCCGCTACCTGCACGTCCGATGGAAATCCTCGGCCAGCCACTACTGGGACATGCAGGTCATGTGTAACACACACCTGCAATCCAAAAGCTTTGTCGACGCGTACATCACCGACAACCTCGCGCACTACCCACGCGGCATCACCGCGCTGGGCTACCTCTTAGCCGGGCCACGGCTCATCATCGACAAACTCGCCCCCGGCCAAGGCGGCACCTACATCACCATCGACCCAGACCGCACCGCACCAGCCCGCTTCCCGCTGATGCCACTCGCCGACTGGAGGGCCGGCAAGGTCCCCATCGCCGTGGTCACCGAAGACGGCGAAGTCCGCATCGAGTCCGAGATCGACCGCATCATCGTGCACGGCCAAGACAAGCCGAGCAGCGAAGGATTGATTGGGTAGGTTTCTAGGGGTTTGTCTTTGAACCGCCAAGGCGCCGATCTATCTCAACCATCAACTGAAAAGACATGGCAATCGCTATTCGCTTCTGGGACGATGATGCATCACCCGAAAAGGAACTCTGCCATGCTGCGCCCACTTGTACTTTATTTGTTGTTAACCGCGACCCTCTCGCCGTTGTCCGTCTTCGCTGAGGACAAAACCATCGCGCCAGGCAAGAAGGTCATGATCTCCGATTCGAGCAAGCAGACGCTTGCCATGATCGAGGCCGACGGCACGATTGCTTGGCGATACAAGATAGGTCCGCTTCATGACCTGCATGTCCTAAACAACGGCAACATCCTGTTCCAGAAAAACTGGACACACATCATCGAGATTGATCCGAAGACGAACAAGGTCGCGTGGGAATATCACTGCAAGCCAACCGAAGATGGCGCGGGCAAAGTCGAGGCCCATGCATTCCAACGCCTAAGCGACGGCAATACAATGATCGCGGAGTCGGGCAACGCACGCATCATCGAGGTCAATCCCAAAGGCGAAATCGTCAAACAGATCAAGCTCAAAGTCGACCAGCCGCGACCACATAAAGACACGCGACTTGTCCGTAAAACCAAGGCGGGCACGTACCTCGTCGCACACGAGTACCACGGTATCTGCCGAGAGTACGACGCGGACGGCAAGGTCATCTGGGAATACGAAGTCCCACTTTTCGACCAGCCCCGCGTCGGCGGCAACGGCGTCAAGTCATTCGGCAATTCACTCTACAGCGTACAACGCCTCGATAACGGCAACACGCTCATCGGCACGGGTAACGGCAAGAGTGTCATCGAAGTCACACCCGAAAAGAAGATCGTCTGGCATCTCACCGACGACGATCTCGAAGGCATCGAGTTCGCATGGATCACGACCGTGCAAGTCCTTAAGAACGGCAACTACCTCATCAACAACTGCCACGCCGGGCCAGAAAACCCGCAGCTCATCGAAGTCGATCGCGACAAGAAAGTCGTCTGGACCTACACCAACTGGGAAATGTTTGGCCGAGCAACGACGAATAGCATCGTGTTCGAGTAGCGACTATTCATCAATCCCAAGGTCGCTCTTGGTAAACAGCGCGTCGAACTTGAAGCTTGCGGCTTCGATGTTTTCTCTTGCGCCTTCTTGGCGGTCGATGGTGGCGATGATGGCGGAGACTTCGACGCCGAAGTCGTCGCGGAGGAGTTGGCCTGCTTCGAGGACTTGTCCGCCGGTGGTGGCGATGTCTTCGAGGAGGACGACTTTTTCGCCTTTGTGGATCGCGCCTTCGAGTTGCTTAGCGGTGCCGTAGTCTTTCTTTTGGTTGCGGATGAGGATCGCGGGTTTGCCCGTTGCGATCGCTGCGGCGCTGACCAGCGGGATCCCACCGAGCTCGGTGCCCGCGAGACGATCGACTTGGCCAAGCTTTTCGATCCGTTCCGCGAACAATGCGCCGAGCGCCTCCAGGATGTCTGGCTGGGTCGTGAACAAATACTTGTCTAAGTAGTACTTGCTGGTGCGACCGCTGCGCAGTGTGAATTCGCCGCGCAGCAGCGCGACCTCGGCGATCCGTTGACAGACTTGTTCTCGATTAAGCATGGACGAAGTATAGCGTTTGGTTTGGAACCGCAGATGAACGTAGATACACGCGGATCAAACCAAATCCAAGCTATGATCTTGGAGGACATGATTGCTTTTATATCTGTGTTCATCCGCGTTCATCTGCGGTTTCAAAAGGTTCCCTATGGCCCGCGACCTTCACAACAAAGTCATCCTCATCACCGGCGCAAGCAGCGGGATCGGTGCGGCGACGGCGCTGGCCTGTGCTGAAGCTGGGATGCGCGTCTCGCTCGTTGCTCGGCGGGGTGACAAGCTGCAAAAACTCGCGGCGCAGATCGCAGGCATGGGACATAAAGCCCATTTCTTCTCCGCCGATGTGAACAACACGAGCGACCTGAAAAAAGCCTTCGCCAACTGCTGGGAAACCTTCGGCCGACTCGATGCCGTCTTCGCCAACGCGGGCTATGGCCAGATCGTCAACCTGCTTGATATGACAGAGATCGCCGAGCGCGCGATGTTCGAAACCAACTACTTCGGCACGACACGCACCCTACGCATGGCCGCGCCGCTGATGAAACAAACGGCTGATGGTCTTAAGCACCTCCTGGTTTGTTCTTCTGCAGCAAGTGAGATCGGCCTGCCCACGCTAGGCGTGTACAGCGCGACGAAAGCGGCGCAGGACTCGGTCGCAGGTGCGCTGCGGGCCGAGCTTCACGACGAAGGTTTCAGCGTGACGACGATACATCCGATCGGCACGAAGACCGACTTCATGCGTGTTGCGGGAGACGACAGCAACAAGAACACGCCCGCTGCGCTGCAGCAGACGCCGGAGAAGGTGGCTCGGCATATTGTTGCGGCGCTGCGCAAGCCCAAGCCAGAGGTTTGGCCAAGCCGAATGACGCGAGTGGGGTTGGCAATGGGCACACTCAGTCCGCGCTTTTCGGCGTGGGCGATGCGTCGGCACTATCGCAAGCTGCAGCGAGATTGAACCGACTCAATAGCCGCGATGCTACGTATCGCAGGAGAATCATGAGGCATGTTCGATCACAGCTGACCGGCGATGCGTAGCATCACGGCTATTTCAATGCTGCGAATTTCATTTCAATGAAATCACTTGGCCAGCATGAATGAGATCACCGAGAATGCGACGTAGCCAACCAGCAGCGGGTAGCCCATCCATTTACTGAAGTGGCCAACCTTAGATGCTTTATAGATACAGAATCGGAAGTAGATCATCATCGCCATCATCGTCGGCAACGCGACGTAGACGAACGAGGTTGTTTGGTCTGCGATGAGTAAGGATTGGCCCGCGAACCCTGCACCGACGGCCGCGGCACCAATGACAAAGAGCACGTTCAAGATATCCGCGCCGATGACGTTGCCCACGAGTAGCTCCGCGTGGCCTTTGCGAATGGACTGGATGCCGACGACTAGTTCAGGCAGCGACGTGCCTAGCGCGACGATGGTGCCCGCGATGACGACGTCGGGCACGCCCCATTGGAATGCGAGTTCGCTAACCGAGCCGACGAGTCCATCCCCCGCGACGATCACGAGGACTAGGCCTAGCAAGCCGAGGCCGAAGAGCGCGAGTGTTGATTTTTCGCCCGCGTGATCATGCTGATCCAAGTCGATATCGGGTGAGCCATCGCTTTCTTTGTTGCCGGTGTCGATGAGGTGCGGCTCGCCGTTGGGGTGCTGCTTGGCCCATTTGACGCTGATGAACATGTAGCCGACGAGCATCCCCAGGAACAGGACGCCGACGGTCCAATCGATGCCAGCCTTTGTGCCGAACAAGTGGTAAAGCACCCAGCAGAGGACCGCGAGCATCAGCGCGCTGCCGAACTGCACCCAGCCTTGGCGGGTGAGCACGAACTTGTCTGCGGGCAGTGCGACCATGACACACCCGAGTCCGAAGATCAGGCCGGTGTCCGCGATGATCGAGCCGACGCCGTTGCCTAGCGCGAGTCCGGGGTTGCCGGAGAACGCGGCGAGGACGGAGACCGCGGCTTCCGGCGCGGTTGTTCCGAGCGAGACGATGGTCGCGCCGATGATGACCTTGGGCATGCCCAAGCGAGCAGCGATACCTGCTGCGCCTTCGACCAGCCAGTCGGCACCGAAGATGACCACGACCATCGCGACGATAGCGATCAGGACTAGGACGAGTTGGTTACCACCCTCGAACCATTCACCGGGCATCAAACTGGCGAGCGTGATAGACATCATGGCGGGCATGATACGAAGAACGGCTAGGAGTTGTCGTCACGGTTTGATTAGAGGATGCTGACCAGGGCGCTGACCAACCAATACCGTCGAATCCCGTCCCGCTGAAGCGGGAGGGCCTAGCCATCCATTTTGCATCACCCCGTTGGCAGGGTTTTCATCAGTCGGCCAACGACTTTGGGGATGACTTCGAGGGCGCGATCGATGTCGGCTTGGGTAGTCGCACGCGACAATGAAAAACGTACTGAGCCATGCGCGATCGGCTCGGGGATGTCCATCGCCAATAACACCGGGGACGGATCAAGCGATCCGCTGCTGCACGCGGCACCGGCACTGGCACAGATGCCTTGCTCACTTAGGCCGAGCAGGACCGCCTCGGCTTCGATGCCGGGGAAGCCGAGGTTGGTGGTATTCCACAGCCTTTCGGAACCGCCGCTGTTGATGACGGTGGTCGGCAGCATTTGGCAGATGCGCTCTTCAAGCTGATCGCGCAGCGCACGGACCCGCTCGATCGCGTCGGTGTTTTGGACAAATGCCTTGGCGTGCTGCGCGGCGACGCCCATGCCGATGATGCCGGGGGTGTTTTCGGTGCCGCCTCGGCGGTCGCGTTCTTGTGCCCCGCCGAGTTGAGTCGGTTGCAATCGCACGCCACGACGAACCCACAGCGCACCGACGCCCTTGGGGCCGTGAAACTTGTGTGCCGCGAGTGTCAACAAATCACAACCCGCGTCCACCACATCGACCGGCAGCTTGCCGACGGCTTGCGTCGCGTCGAGGTGCAGCAGCAGCTTGATGCGCTGGCCCGCTTGGGCGACTTGGTCACGCTTAGCTTGCATCGCCTCCGCGATCGCGTGGATCGGCTGGATCACGCCCGTCTCGTTGTTGGCCCACTGGATGCTGACCAACGCGACTCGGCCGGGCCGCGCGTGTTGATCGAGGATTGCTTTAAGCGAATCAAGCTGCGCGGCACCGTCGCGATCGACATCAACATACCCCACCGCACCGCCCTGTTTCTCAATACGCTGAGCGGGCTCGCGGACGGCAGCATGTTCGACCTTGGTCGTGATAAGCGTGAGTTGATCAAGCGGCGCGACGCCGAAGATCGCGAGGTTGTCGGATTCGGTTCCGCCGGAGGTGAGGATAAGTTCGCGTTCCTTGGCACCGATCAGCGCCGCGACGGACTGCCGCGCGAGCTCGATGCGTTGGCGGACCTGCTGGCCCATGCGGTGCACGCTCGATGGGTTGGCCCAGAGCTCACGGCAGGCCTGATCCACCGCATCGCTCACCTCAGGCAGCGGCTGTGTCGTCGCGTTGTTGTCTAAATAAACCCAGTCCATTGGCACATTCTAGAGCATGGCTTCGCGTAGCAGCGCATCGAGCTCGGCCTGTGTCCGGACACGATGCTTCGTAATAGACGGATCGAGCGTAGGCCAAAGCGCTTCATAATGCTGCCTTCGCTCACGGTGCGACCGCCATGCGTAGAGCAAGATCGAGTCCTTACTGGCAAAAGACATCCGCCAGTTCTCGCGGTTTCCAGAGAAGATTTCTTCGCCCGTCCATGAACGACGGAGGGTCCGCTTCAGAAGCCGCCGCATCACGGTTGGCCGAGAATAGTCGAGCCAAATCAGCGTATCGATCTTCGGCAGAACAATGTGTGCCCGCTTATCAATGTTGCCATCGAGCACCCATCGATCACCCGCCAATTGCCCGGCGAGCTGCTCCATAAACTCAGGCCAAGGGCACTGCACCCAGCCGGGCATCCAGAACAAGGCATCAGAATTGATGTAGTTCAACCCCGCTTGTTTCGCGAGGGGCTTCCCCAACATCGACTTACCCGAGCCGGTGCAACCGACAATCGCGATGCGCTGCCCGATCTTTCTCTCGGATGTGTTGGAGGTTTGCATGGGTAGTCGCTTGGATGGCCGCTATGATACGCCGCTTGTCGGCTTGGCCGATTCACTATTCCCAACCCCCTAATCCCCGCCCCACCATGGACCACTTCAACTACCGCGACGGCGAACTGTACTGCGAAGACACCCCGATCCGCGAGATCGTCGAGAGCGTCGGCACGCCCGCCTACATTTATTCCAAACAAACCTTCCTCGATCACTGCCGCGCAATCAGCGAAGCCTTTAGTGAACTGGACCCGATCGTTTGCTACTCGATCAAGAGCTGCGGAAATATACACATCATCAAACTACTTGCCGAGCAAGGCAGCGGGATGGACGTCGTCTCTGGCGGCGAGATCTTCCGCGCGAAGCAAGCAGGCGTCGACCCACATAAGGTCGTCTACGCTGGCGTGGGTAAAACGAACGAAGAGATTGAAGAAGCCATCCGCTTCTTTCATAGCAAGGGCGACGCCGAGGGTGGCTGGTTCAATATCGAATCCGAAGCCGAGTTCGAAAACATTGCCGCGATCGCCGCACGCTTAGGTAAGCCTGCGCACGGAGCGCTGCGCATCAACCCCGATGTCGCCGACGCTCGCACCCACGCCAAGACCACCACCGGCAGCAAAGAGACCAAGTTCGGCGTCGACATCGAACGCGCCAAACGCTTCTTCCATACCTACGGCAAGAACGAACACTGCAAGCTCGACGCGATCCACCTGCATATCGGCAGCCCGATCTATTCGCCCGAGCCTTACGTCAAGGCGATCACCAAGACACTCGAGATCATCGACGAGCTCCGAGCCGACGGCTTTGAGATCAACACCATCGACATCGGCGGCGGCTACGCGGCGGACTATGAAACCGGTGCCTCGCCTTCTTATAAAGACTACGCGGATGCGATCGTGCCGTTGCTTAAGCCGTTTAAGGATGCGGGCGGGACGGTGATCCTCGAGCCGGGCCGAACGATTGCGGCGAACGCGGGCGTCTTGGTCACGGAAGTCCAGTACATCAAGCAAGGCGGCGCGAAGAAGTTTGTGATCTGCGACACGGGGATGCACCACCTGATTCGCCCAACGTTGTACGAAGCCTGGCAGTTCATCTGGCCGGTGAAGGTGGACGCGGCGCATGTGCCGACCAAGCGTGCGAAAGACATGGGCATGGACGGGTTAGAAGTCAGCGAAGTGGTCGGCCCGATCTGCGAGACCGGCGACTACTTAGCCAAGGACCGCCCACTGCCAAAGGTGGAGCGCGGCGACCTGCTCGCGGTGTTCAGTGCCGGGGCCTACGGCATGGTCATGGCCAGCCACTACAACGCGATGCCCTACCCGCCAGAGATCATGGTCGGCGGCGACGCCTACCTCACGATCCGCCGCCGCGAAACCTACGAAGACCTCGTCGCGGCTGAACAGGTGTAGGCGATCTGCACAAATCTTCTAACTGAACTAGCGTTCCGATACGCTAGAACTATCAATTTTTGATCACGCGGACGCATTCAACGTCTCATAATGCCGAGCTTTCTTTGCAATGGGCGAAGGTTATTTTTGCGCGAACCAAATGACGGTTCTGTGCGGTGAAAAAGCACGAGCAGGCCTAAATAATGCGGTTAAAAGAAGCGATAGGTTAACCCGGGGGTTAGCCCGTTTTTCTTTTTAGGACTCCCCTATGTTCTCCCCTCCGCATCGATCAGATGTATTCAAGCGTACCGCAGCCTTCTCATTAACCGCCGCCGCCTTAGCTGGCATTTATTGCGGTCCCACATTCGCAGATGAACAAGCGGTATCCGCTGACGCAACGCTACTCCAACGGATCGAGTCGCTAGAACAACTCGCCAATCAACAGGCCGGTGAAATTGCTCGGCAGAACAGCGAACTATCCAAGCTCCGTGCTGACCAAGGCAACGGCATGACGGATGAAATGCGTCGTAAAGAAATCGATGCACTCATTACCGATGTGATGGCGGACAGCGCAAGGCGAGACACCTTCTTGCAGGCAGGGATATTAGCCGGTCACAACGGCTCCTCCTTTTTCCTCAACTCGGCCGATGGCGGATTTTCGATGAATGTCAGCGGACTGATGCAGTTCCGCTACATCGGTAACTTTCGCGGTGACGAGGCAGGCCGAACCAGCACTTCGCCGGATGACAACACTGAGGGCGGCTTCGAATTTCGGCGTGTTGAATTGGCCTTCAGTGGACATATTGTTGAGCCCGCGTGGAAGTACGTGGTCGTGTTGGCGACTGAAGACGGGGCCAACGGTATCGAACAAATCATCGCTCAAGATCTGAAGATCAGCTATGACATCGATGAGAAATGGACCGTCGCAGCGGGACGCTACTTTGCGCCACTCTTACGAGAAGAACTGATCGGACCGGCATCACAACCGATCGCACTCTCATATATGAATAACGAGTTGAGTATCGGTCGTGGCGAGGGGATCTCCTTGCTCTACAACGGCGAGGATGTTCGGACACACGTCTACCTCAATGACGGTGCAGGCAGTGGTGGCGGCGGCGGTGTGAACAACCCCTTTGCCGATACGGCAGACTTTGCAATCACCGGCCGAGCAGATTTCCGAGTTAGCGGCGACTGGAACCAGTGGGGCGACTTCACCTCAGACGGAGAAGAAGCCATCTTCCTCGGCGTCGCTTCGCATTATGAAACCGGCGAGCCCGGTGACAGCGTCGCGGCGAACGACTACACGCTCTTAGCTTGGACCGTTGATGGTTCGTACGAAGCCAACGGCTTGCATCTATATGCGGCCGTCGCAGGCGAACACTTCAACAACACCGGGTCGGCCGACATCACTAACTATGGCTTTGTTACTCAAGCTGGATACCGCATCGCGGACACGCCTTATGAACCCTATGTTCGCGGTGAAATGATGTTCTTTGACAGCGCTTTGGCTTACGCAGAAGACGATGTCGCGCTGATCACTGTCGGTACCAACTACCACATCAACTCACATGTAAAAATTGCTGGTGACTTGGTTTGGGCGCTAGACCCGATCCCAACCGACTCGATCAATGCAGGCCTGCTTGCCGACGGCACGAAGGACAACCAGCTCGTACTGCGACTCCAACTACAACTCAAGTTCTAACTGGCCTGCGCCCAACTAAACCGCCAAATATCGCATCAGTCAACATTTTTAAAGTTAGGTATAGCCAAGATGAAACTATCAAATATCACTATTAAATCGAAACTTATTGTCGGATTCACGATCCCGCTCATTTTGCTGATCGTCGTCGCTACGATCAGCCTATCGATCACTTCAAAACTACAGACAGCAAATCATTGGGTTGATCACACGCATAACGTTATCCGTAAGGGCAAAGCCATCCTCGGCTCCGCCGTTGATATGGAAACGGGGATGCGGGGTTACCTGCTAGCGGGCGACGAAACATTCCTCGATCCTTACAACAACGGATCAAAAACATTCGAAGAACTGGTCGCTGAGCTTCAACAAACCGTCAGCGACAACCCCGCACAGGTCGAACTCTTAGGCGAGATTCAAGCGAACATTAATGCTTGGCAAGCGGATGTGGTTCAACCCACGATCGCATTGCGACGCCAAATCGGTGATGCCAAGACCATGGACGACATGGCAGACCTCATCGGTGAGAAGCAGGGTAAAATTTTCTTTGACAAGTTCCGAGGACAGATCGCCACTTTCATCGAACGCGAACGCACGCTCATGGAAAAGCGGCAGAGCCTAGCCCAAAGTATCTTGAAGGACAAGGATGCAAGCAAGTTTGATGACCTTGACCAAGCCGTAGTATGGGTCGAGCACACCCACAAAGTCATTGCGAACGCAAACGATATTCTCGCATCAGCCGTCGATATGGAGACGGGGATGCGTGGCTACTTGCTTGCTGGTGAAGCTGAATTCTTAGAGCCCTATCACGCAGGCCATAAGCGGTTTCTTGCACTCAGTGGCCAGTTGAAACAGACGGTCAATGACAACCCCGCACAGGTCCAATTGCTAGAAGAGATTCAGCAAAATATCGCACAGTGGAACAGCCAAGTCGTTGAACCCAACATTGCGCTGCGTCGTGAGATTGGTGACGCTGAGACCATGAACGACATGGCTAAACTGGTTGGCGAGGCGCGTGGCAAAGTTTACTTTGACAAGTTCCGTGAGCAGATCGCAACGTTCACCGAGCGCGAAGCAAGCCTTATGACATCCCGCAAAGAAGCCGCAAAATCAGCCGCGACTTCTGCAAACGTGCTCATCCTTGGAACCTCCGCGATCGCCTTGTTTGTCGCGGTAAGTATCGCCTTCATTCTGATCCGTGGCATCATTGGCCCACTTAAGCAAATGATCGAACGAATCAAAGACATCGCGCAAGGCGAAGGGGATCTGACCCAACGCATCGAAGTCAAGAGCAACGACGAGATCGGCCAACTCGGCACTTGGTTTAATACATTCGTTTTGAAGATTCACGATGTCATCAGCGAAGTCTCAAACGCTTCATCCGAAGTCGCTGCCGCGTCGACCGAAATCGCCGCGTCTGCTGAAGAGATCGCTGGCGGCATGAGCGAGCAGTCACATCAGATCACACAGGTCTCCTCTGCCGTTGAAGAAATGTCCGCATCGGTGGTTGAAGTCGCACGTAAGTCGGCCGACGCAGCCAACTCTGCCAACGAATCGGGTCGGATTGCAACTGAAGGCGGCGACGTTGTCTCTGACACCATCAGCGGCATGCGATCCATCAACGACGCCGTATCCTCCTCTGCCGCCTCAGTCGAGAAGCTTGGTAAACGTGGTGAACAGATCGGCGAGGTCATTACCGTCATCAACGACATCGCGGATCAAACCAACCTCCTTGCACTCAACGCCGCAATCGAAGCAGCTCGAGCTGGCGAGCATGGCCGAGGCTTCGCAGTCGTCGCCGACGAAGTGCGTAAGCTCGCAGACCGCAC
>JBGCDC010000507.1:0-9267 GCA_045105055.1 Phycisphaeraceae bacterium
ACCAACCATCCGCAAGAGATATCGCCAAAATCTTCAAATTAACCGAAACGATGGCCAATATGCGTCAGAGTGGTCCATAAGGCACTGATTGACCTTAGCCGAACAGGGCCATTTCGATGCGCGCGAGGCGTTGGCTGGCTCGGTGGTGGGTGCAGCCGGCTCGGTTGCTCAGATACAACGCGCGGTAGTGCCGAAGCGTGCCACGGGCGAGCATGAGGGCGATGGGGGTGGGCAGGTCGAAGGTCCTTGAGATCCGCCAGAGCAGGTAGCGGTCGCGCCAGCCTAGGCCGGCCTTGCGGGCGATTGCGATGAACAGCACCATTGGGCTTGGGTCGGCATGTCTGCTTAGCCACCAGCGACGGACCGAGACCACCACGACCGTCATAAGCATCGCGCCGATGCCGACGAGCAGTAGCTCCCAGGGCATATCGTGCTGCAGTCCGCCGTTGATATGGTCGCTGACTGCTTCGAGCTTATCGCGATCGACCAAGACTTTAGTTTCGGAATCGGACTGTGCGAGCAGGCTGTTTGAGAGTGTTCGTGACATCACGCGGCCTCCGTGGTGTCGTTGGGGTCGCGGGGAGAGGTTTGGCCATGCCCGTTGTGATCAAGGTCTTCGATGAGATGTTGGATGACTCGGCTGGCCCGTTGTTTGACATGGTCGTCGGTGTCGTTGAGCGACATCTCCGCGACAAGCCGAGCGAGTTGCAGGATGCCGAGCTCGTCGATGAGCCAGAGCGCGGAAATGCGGTGCGGGGCACGTTTGTCGCCGAGCATCCGGGTTAGCGAGGGCAAGGCGTCTTTCGCGCGGAGTTCGAGCAGGGCTTTGATCGCGTTGGCGCGGGGGCGCTGCTCGGTGTCCTGTGCGATGTCGAGGAGCTTGTCGAGGTTTGCGGCGGCTTGGGTGTGGTCGAGGGCTTCGATGGCGTTGGCACGGATGCGTGTGTCGTCGTGTTCGATCGCCAGTTGCAAGGCTTGTTGTGCCGCTTGGGATGTGCAGCCGGCCAGGCCTTTGACGGCGCTTGCCACGATGCGTTTGTCATCGCTGGTGCAGAGTTCGAGCAGGGCGTCTTCGAAGAAGCTGCCTTGGTTGAGCGCGGCGATGATGACCAGTGCGCGGATACGGGTGTCTGGATCGCGCGACGCGAGTCGGCTTGCGAGGTGGCGGTGGAAGTCGCCATCGATTTTGATGAGTGCTCGGCCTGCGGCGATGCGTCGTTTGGGGTCGAGCTTGGGCCAAGACTTCCAGAAGCGATCGAAGCCTAGGGGTGCGAGTTGTTTGGCGGCGACGCGTCGGATGGACTCGTGCCGGGAGTTGACAAGGTCGGCAAGGATGCGGGGTAGGCCGGCGTAGTTGGAGCGAATGAGGTGCCAGAGCGCGCTGCGTGCGATCGCGGGCTCGGGGTCGCGGGTGAGCAGGGCGAGCGTGTCCTTCGCATTCTCCGCGGCGGGCTGATCTTCCGGCGTCTTCGACTTAGCCAGCGTGAGCAGACGGCGCAGCACCGCGAGCCTAGTCGCGGTGTCGGTCTTGCTCGCCAGCGTCGCGAGGCGGATCACTTGTTCCTGCGGATCGTCCGGGCTGATGGCATTAAGGTAGTGCGGCAGCCAGCGACGCGACTGATCAGGCATCTGCTGGAGCTGCTGGGCATCGGGCCAGTGCGTGTGCGGGTTAGAGATTTTTTTTAGTGCCTGACGCGTCGCGGGCAGCGCGAGACAGTGGCCCATCGATAGCGCGTCGTAGAGCGTATGGCTACTCATCGCCTCGGCCAACGCCGCCCGGCAAGTGTCCGCGAGTTGGTGTGTGCCAACGAGCAGTAGCAAAGCCCGTCGCGTCGGTGCGCTGGGCTCGCTACTAATTAAATTTTTCAACGGCTCGATCGCGGCGTGCTCGGGTGTGCCTAGAGCCGCTTTGACTTCGGGCATCGGTCGAGGCATCAGCCAGAGCATGCTGACAAGTAATGCGGGGTGTTGGTGTCGGCTGTAGAGCACGATCGCCTGCTCGATCGCTTCGATGAGGTACCGTGCGCTAAGCGCGTCGAAGTGGGGCGGGGCCGTTGAGTCCTGCGAGCATGAGGCGCGATGAGCGAGTTTGATGATGCATCGGCCGGCCTGGTCGTGGACGCCTGGGTCTCCGTGCCGGCAAAGCGCCGTGACGAGGTATGCGAGCCTTGCGGATCCCGCTTGTTGGACGATTGTCAACGCATTGTGTGCCGCAGGAGCACTTTTACCCGCGGCTCGGCGGATCGAGGTCGAGAATTGATCCGCCCGCTCAATCAGCTTTTCTTGGATAAGGATCGGCAAGCGGTGATACTCGCTGACTAAGGCCTCTACGCCGTTGGCCTTGCCCCGGTGCAGCATGGCCAAGCCTAGGTCCGTCAGCTCATCCTGATTGGCGTGGGGTAGCGCGGCGGATAACGCCTGGTCGATGACCACGTTCCGCTGCGATACGATCGCGGGCAGGATGTCTCGGATGCGGGGCATGTGGGCCGGGGCTCGATTTTGGACTCTGAGTACTTCTACTGAGACATTATCGGCCTTCACCCCCGGATTGCTGTAAACCCTAGTCAGTTGTCCGCTTATCGATGGTCCGATGGCCAAAATCGGCCTTGATTCGTTAAAAATCTGTCAAAATAGTTCAAAAACGATATATAGCGCTTCCAATTGCGTGAGTGAATACTATAATCTTGCTTTGGCCTGAAACAGTCTCTTCCCGGGTACGTCTAAGTCTGGGCCTAACTGATTTACTAACCACAAGATATAGGGGTTGTTGACATGACTATCAACAGCAAATCACCCATCGCAAACATCCCGAAACTGATGCTCTACAAGCGGCCGCTGCACCCAGAGCTCTTTTCCTTCAAAGCCCGCCGTGTCGACCGACACGGCGACTACGAGGTCGAGACTTGGCTCGTCAACGGCGGACACGTCGTGCGATTCGTCCTCGACGGCCAATCCTTGGTCGAAGCGGTCCTCGAAGGCAACGATCACCTGCCCGAGTCCAACCTCGCCCACGCGCTGCCTTGTCTAGGTGAGAAGGAGTACGAGTACGAGGACGAGCGTCCCGTCGCCTACTTCACGACGCTGCAGACCGAGTCGCTGACCGAAAACCTCTACCTCGCGACCTATCGCGAGATGCGGGAGTTCGCCACTGAGGTCGGGGCACTGCAATACGAGCACGAGACCCCCTCGGGCCCGAACTTGTACGTGCTGGATGTCCAGAAGTACAAGAGCGAGTTCCACGTCCAAGGCTACCACCTGACCGCAAGCAACGGCAACGTTCTGCGGACCCAGTCGGTCTTTGAAATCCGCGAGTAGCTCTCGGAAGCTTTCACTGCTTTTGATAAAAGCACTGTCATTTGTGGCGGTGTTTTTCTCGTGCATTAGAACTGCTCTCTGGGACGTCCTATTGGTATCCTCAAGCCATGGAGACCATCATGCCCAAACGTACACGCGGTATCGCGGCCTATCTAATCATCGCGCTATGCCTGCTCTGTGTGGCACTTCCCCATGCCGTCGCCGACGACTTGAAGGGCTTAGACCTGCCTGTCTTTCGTGACCGTGCTGGTTTTGGCTTAGGCATCACGACCTACAGCCTGCAAACCGATGCGGACCTCCTCAAAGGCGAAGATCCTGAGCATTCCATTGAATTGGCGGGCCTACTGCAAGCCCCAGAAGACGAAGATGTCCTCTGCTTTAGCACGACGCTGCTGGTGAAGTCTGCTGAAAATTCACGCGGTAAAGACCTCCTCCTGCCCCAGCGTCGGCGGAGCAATAAAGACAAGAAGTTTCGCGCCCTCGTTCCAAGCCTCAAGTATAAAAATCGTCGCGGCGAGCCATTGATGCTGAGCCTCGCCGAGCTCGACAGCCTGTCGCTGGATCGGCCTGGCACTGAGTTGGCCGAGCTTGTCCTCGTCGCCACCGCGGTGATTGTTGAGGAACGCGAATCCGAAGAGATCAGCGCGCAGGTCGCAGACAGCTACAACGACATCGGCTTCAGCACCAGCGTTCAGGTCAGTTCGATCGAGGTCGACAAAAAGAGCGAGATGACCGTCAAGCTCAACGTCAAACACACAGGCAACAAAGACCTCCCCGTCATCGACTCGGTCTACGCCCTAGACCGACGCGGCAAAGTCTTAGGCGGCGGACGCTGGTCCAACGAGCTGGAGCTTTTTGGCAACCGCTACGAAATCGAGCTCGCCTTCCCTGTCGATGGCAACGAAAAATCCATCGACCAACTCCGCATTGTTCTCGCAACGGAATACGAAATCGAGCAGATCGAATTCACCATCGAAGACCTTTTTACGCGATGAGATAAGTGGTTCAACTCTTGCCTTAACTTGTGTTCACCTCGACCTCTGAGCCTTTGTGGTAAAGCAAAACGCTGCATTGCTCACCCCGGTAGTTCGATCGTGAACTCGCTGCCTTTGCCGACTTCGGTGTGCAGCGTCAGTGAGCCGCCGTGCTCTTCGATGATCCGGCGGGTAGTGGGCAGACCCAGCCCCGTACCCGTTCGTTTCGTTGAAAAGTAAGGCTCAAAGAGCTTGCCTTTTACCTTGTCCGCGATGCCCGGGCCGGTGTCGATGATGTGGATGCACAGCTTCTTGCCGTCCTTGCTCGCGGTTCGACTCGTTCGGAGGATGAGTTCGTTCGCGCCGCCGTGGGGCTGACTGTCTTTTTTTGCGTCGGCCATGGCATGGGTCGCGTTGATCATCAGGTTCAGGGTCGCCTGCTTGAGCAGTGATGCGTCTGCCATCGCCTTGGGCGGCTGTGCATCGAGTTGGGTCCTGAGCTTGATCCCCGCCTCGCTCGCCTGGGGCTCGAAGAATACGCCGAGCTCATCGACCAACCCGTTGATATCCGTCGGCTGCTTGTCCAACTCAATCCGCCCGGCAAAACGCAAAAAGTCTTCGAGCGTTTCACGCAGTCGAACCGCCTCTCGGCCGAGCGTCCCCAATCGCCTGCGCACCTTGCCCGCCTGCTCCGCGATCGCGGGTTGGTCTTCTGCCGCGCGTTCGATGTCCGCCGCATCTTCTTGAAGGAGCTGCACGTTCAGCCCGATCGTCGATAGCGGGTTCTTGATCTCATGCGCCAGCCCGCGCGTCATCGTCGCCTGCTCGGCCAACCGCTCATTCGCCCGCGCATCACGCTCAAGCTCCATGACCTTCCGCTCGGTCCGCCGAGAGAACAGCCACGCCCCCGGAATCGCGAGTAAGACACCGATAGCAATACCAAGAAAGATCAAGGTCATGCGGGGAGTTTAGCGGAGTGTTAACCCGTAAGCTGAGATCAACTCAGTTCTCTGATCTCGTTCTTTATTTGCTGAATATAAAGCTTGCGTTCGCCATTGGGATATTGGTGTTCGAGCTTGCTTACAATTTTTTCCAAATCGTGTTTTCGACGTTTCTTGCAGTGTTCCATGACTTCTGCGGATGAAATTCGCTCTTGGACAACAGACTGTTTGAGCTTTGTCCAGCCGCGCTGATTACGCTTGGGTGGGACAGGGATTTTGTGACCAATTCCAGTCATCTCACATGAGCATCGGGGGCATGGGACCTCGTGTTCGTGGCCTGTGCTTCGACGAACTGATTCTCTGCAGTCAAAGCACACCCATGCTGAATTACTAGGGCCTACATCTTTATCACGTTGATATTGCTCGGGTCTTTTCACGCATACCCGCCCGAGCCTTGCCCCTCGCTGCCGTAGAGATACTCCTGCAGGTAGTGGATTTCAGCGCGTTGGTGGTCCATGGCCCAGGCGTTGACGTCGCCGATGGAGACGACGCCGAGGGGTTTGCCTTTTTCATCGACGACGGGGAGGTGGCGGACGCGTTTGTCGCGGAAGATCAGCCGGGCGGCTGCGGCGGTGATGTCGGGTTGGCAGCAGGCGACCTCGGTGGTCATGACCTGGCCGACGGCGGTGGTCTCAGGGTCTTGTTTTTCGCCGACGATCCGCTGAAGGATGTCGCGTTCGGTGAATATCCCCGCGAGTGATTCGCCGCGACGGTCCACAACGAGCAGCGCACCGATGCGGTGCTTGTTCATCAGGTTGGCGGCGTCCATCACCGTGGCGGTCGGCTCGATGGAGTGTAGCTTGTGTTCTTTCTTTTCCAAGAGTTCAGCAACGGTTGACATGGCAGGCTCCGAAAGGTGTAGAGATGTTTCTATAAAGTACCACGCTTGGCGGAGATTCCAAGGGGTTGCAGTTTTTTGCTGCGGGGCAATCGCATCTGTGCTTTACGTGGGGCGGGCATCCTGCCCCACCGGAGGATTCAGATGCGAATGGCAGGCGATTATGGTTTTTCCCCGTGCGGCCTGACTTCGCTGCCTTTGCGTTTGGTGATCGCGTCGCCTAGTTCGACTCGGGCTTGTTCGACGACTTGCATGAGGCGCTCGGCGACCTCGGGGTGCGCTTGGGTCAGGTTGTTGGATTCGCCGATGTCATCTTTGAGGTTGTAGAGGGAGAGGCCGATCTTGGGGAAGTCTTGTTTACCGGGCTGGCCGTCTTTGCCTTGTGTGACGACGCGTCGCCATTTGTGCGGGACGTGCAGCTTCCAGTCGCCGACGCGGACGGCGTGCAGCTCGCCGGCGTAGTAGTAATAGAAGGCGTCAGTGGGCGAGGCGGATGTTTTTCCTTTGAGCAGTGGTGCGATATTGTGGCCATCGATTTTCAGGGCAGGCATTTCCGCGCCGGTCATCGCGGCGATGGTGGGGAGGATGTCGAGGGTTGTTGCGAGTGCGTCGGTTTCGCTGCCGGCGGGGATGGTGCCGGGCATGGAGAAGATGCCGGGGACGCGGACGCCGCCCTCGAAGGCGGTGCCTTTGTCGCCGCGTAGTGGGCCGGTTTCGCCGGCTTCGTTGCCGAAGCGTGTCCAAGGCCCGTTGTCACTGGCGAAGATGACGAGCGTGTTCTCGCGCAGGCCGAGCTTGTCGAGTTTGGCTACGACTTGGCCGACCGAGTCATCGATCTCGGCGATCATGTCGGCGTAGAGCCCTTTGCCGGTCGAGCCTTTAAACGTGTCACTCGCGGCGATGGGCACGTGCGGGTGCGAGTAGGCGAGGTACAAGAGGAAAGGCTGATCCTTTTTGCGATCAATAAAGTCAAGGGCGCGCTTGGTATAGCGCGGTGTCAACGATTCTTGGCGTGGGTTTGTTTCGATTGTTTTGGTGCCATCGATAACGGGCAAAGGTGGCCAATTGGGGTTGCCGATGAGGCCGCGATCTTGGTCTCCGTAGTGGTAGGGCCACATGTCGTTGGAGTAGGGCAGGCCGAAGTACTCGTCGAAGCCGTGGGAAGTTGGCAGGGCGTGGGGCGTGTGACCGAGGTGCCATTTGCCAAAGCATGCGGTGGCGTAGCCGAGGGGTTTGACGAGTTCGGCGATCGTGGTTTCATCGGGGTGTAGGCCGTGCTTGGAGCCGGGGCCTAGCGCACCGCGAATGCTGACGCGCTGAGCATAGCAGCCAGTAATGAGCGAGGATCGGCTGGCGGAGCAGACGGCTTCGCTGACGTAGAAACTCGTGAAACGCATGCCTTGCGCGGCGAGTTTGTCGAGGTTGGGCGTGGTGCAGATCGTCGAGCCGTAGCTGGAAAGGTCGGCGTAGCCCATGTCGTCAGTAAAGAAGATCACGACGTTGGGCGGGTTGGCGGCGGTGGTTTGCTGTGCAGTATTGACGCAGGCAATTTGTGAGAGCAGTGTAGCGCAGAAGAACAGTATGGCGGCGAGGTGTTTCATCGTTGCAGGATACTTGTAAATAGATTCAAGCCCATGGGGTGCCCGCTTTGGGGCATGTCGTGGGATATCGCTGTTTCAAGCTTTAGCTTGTCGGTGGGTTCGATCCCACGGCATGCCTCCGAGCAGGCACGCCATGGGCTTGGATCGTGTTCAGCTTATTTGACTGCTTTACTGCTGAATGCGGGGTTACGGAAGCCGTTGACCTGGGGCTCGTTGCGGTGGGCGATGATCGTTTCGACCATGTTATCGACGCGGTCAGGGTGCAAGCTAGCGAGGTTGTTCTTTTCGTTGCGATCGTTGGCGATGTTGAACAGATAGGTCGTTGCCTTGTTGTTTTTGTCGAAGGTTCGGATGAGCTTCCAGTCGCCTTGGCGGAGGGCTTGTTTGTTGCCGAGTTCCCAGTAATAGAAAGCGGACTCTGCTTGTTTGCCTTGACTGGTTAGCGTGGGAAGTAGGCTGACGCCGTCAATACCACTGGGCGCTTGGCCACCCGCCGCCTCGACGAGGGTTGGGAGCATGTCGACCTGTCCGCAGAGCAAGTCGCTCGTCGTGTTCGGCTTAATCTTGCCGGGCCAACTCGCAATCATTGGCACGCGCAGCCCGCCTTCAAATACGCTGCCTTTGAGCCCGCGCAAGCCATCGACGGAGTTAAAGAACTCGGCATCCGCGCCGCCTGCATAGCTTGCGCCGTTATCGCTGCTGAAGACGATCAGCGTATTGTCAGCGACGCCTTTTTCTTCGAGCAGTGCCATGATGCGGCCGACCTGTTCGTCTAGGTACGTGATCATCGCGGCGTAGGCGGCGCGGGGTCGTGGGTGTGCGCTGTAGCCTCGTTGGCCTAGGTACGGTTTGGGGTCCATGGACTTGTCGTAGCCGTAGGCGTCGAGTTTTTCGTCTGGGATGTGTAGCGCGACATGCGGGATGATCGAGGCGTACCAGAAGAAGAAGGGCTCTTTTTGTTCGGCCGCATCGCCGATCCAGTTGAGCATGTGATCGGCTATGGCATCGGGTGCGTACTTATCGCCTTGCCGATGTGTCCAGTCACCGTCGGGTGCTTGTTTTAGTTTGTGGGAGCCGGGCGTTGCATGGTCGTTGAAGGGGATCTTCTTTTCGTTGTGCCAGAGGTGGTCAGGGTAGTAGGAGTGAGCGACCCATTGGCAGTGGTAGCCGAAGAAATCATCGAAGCCTTGCTTGGTCGGGATGCCCTCGGTCTCGGGTCCGCCCAGGCCCCATTTACCGGCGACGGCGGTGCGGTAGCCTTGTTCTTTGAGTAACTCGGCAAGTGTGACTGCGGAGTCTTTTAAGGGTTCTTGGCCTTGGAAGTGCGGGTTGACCTTGCGGGCCCAGGGCGAGTTGTTGCGGATGTACGATCGGCCTGAATCGATGCCGGTCATGAGCACGGAGCGGGACGGTGCGCAGACGGGGCTGCCCGAGTAGTGCTGGGTGAAACGCATGCCGTTGGCCGCGAGTTTGTCGAGGTGTGGCGTTTTAATTTTGAGCTGACCATAGGACCCCAGTTCGCCGTAGCCGAGGTCGTC
>JBGCDC010000508.1:0-7666 GCA_045105055.1 Phycisphaeraceae bacterium
CCCCGGCATGCCCGAAATGCTCACGCCGACGAGTGCTTTGGCGGGCGCAGGCTTCCTCGACGATGTCGCCCTCATCACCGACGGCCGATTCTCCGGCGGCTCCCACGGCTTCATCATCGGACACGTCGTCCCCGAAGCCCAAGAAGGCGGCCCCATCGCCCTGGTCCAAGAAGGCGACGAAGTCACCATCGACGACGAAACGCACGAGATCAAAGTCGCGGTCAGCGATGAAGACATGGCCAAACGAAAAGCCGCATGGACCAAGCCCCCCTACAAAGCCAACCGCGGCACCCTCTGGAAATACATCAAGACCGTCCAAGATGCGTCGCACGGATGTGTGACGGACGGGGCGTAAAACGTAGGGTGGGTAGAGCGAAGCGAAACCCACCATCAAACGGTTGAGATCATTCGCGGTGGGTATCGTTGCACTCCACCCACCCTAATTGCTTCATTTCGTGGATGAATACAGCTCGAGTGTTAATGCTCGGTATTCATCTTCTGAAGTAAAAAAGAGGTGAATAAGAAATCGAAAAAGAGCCTTCCTGGCATTTTCTCTTCCCCTCTCCCCCAGACAATGATGAACCCCTAGCCAGCCTCTGGCGTACAGCCGGGGTGGGAACAGGTTTTGCTTAAGTAGCTCTGTCTCACACCATTCTATGAAAGGTCAGTTATGCCGCGACAGTCTGCCTTTGCGATCGGTTTAGTAGCGATTCTATTCACAGCAGCCCTTCCTTCATGTGTTCGTGCAACGGACCCGAAGACAGACCACACGATGAAAGATGACGCGGTAAAAAAACCCGTCGTGATTACTGAGCTGGCCGATCTCGATAAGCATGCGGGGGAAGTTGTGACGGTCAGAGGGACGCTGAACTATGGTAAAGAGCATAGGGTCCTTGGCGTGTTCGTGTACCAGCAAGATGAGGCGCCCCTCACGAAGCTCCACGGCAAGACCGTTGAGGTCACCGGCAAGCTCGTAAAATATGTCCACGATAACAGTAGAGATCGGCTTACGCAGCGGCCTTCAGGTACTTACTTCAAGATCGACCTGTCGCGTGGCGCGGAAGGCGTCGTTAAAGAAGTTAAGTAAGCAGCCTTGCCGACCCCAACCGCCACGCCGACACATGCAACGCAAGTTGAAAGGAAACAAGCCGACACGGCCTCAAACGTGTCAGTGCCACCCGTCGAATTAGATCACTAGGTAGCCGCCGGGCAACGCCCTGGGGGTTCGAGTGGGAGTAAAGCTGTCGCTTGGTTTAGATCGGTGCGGTGATACGTCGGCGATGGCTTGAAGCCCCGCGTGTGACGCGGCGGCTGCGGCGGGTGGAGGCCTGACGACCCCCGCCATGCGATGCGGCTCGCGCGGCTGTGTGACGGATGGGTAAACCGCAGATCGAACATATCATTAGGTGATGGTGATCCCTAGGTTACATCATTGGGTTCAGCGGAAGCTCTACGCTTATCGCAAACCCGCTGCGGCGGCGTTAGGCCTAGTCTATGCATGGTGGCTGCTATCGATCGGTTTACCGATCATCTTTGCACAGCCAACATTTGCAACGATATTCTCAGTGTTATCTGGGCCTTACGACTCCAATTCTTACCCATGGACGTATGTACCTTTCGCGATTACACAGGTGTTATTTTTGGCCGAAGCGCCCGCCGCCATCCTGTGCCAATTTTTTTGTCAGCAAACGGGCACGTTGTCGCCAATCAAACGATTGCCAGCTGTCGCGTTTTTATGGGCTGTTCTTGCGATCTGCGTCATAGCTGTCCCGCTAGACCTGTCGGGCATCTGGTACGAACTGGCCTACTACCCAGATAACACACCGTCTCAGTTTATAAATTTCACCGGCCTTGGCCCCCCACGTGCATGGCCGTTCTTGGTTGCATTGATCGCGTTGGTGATGCTGATCACCCTGGTTTTGCGCCGGGGTGTATTTGCTAGCCAATTCACTGTCATCGCGTTTGCGACCCTAGGATTTATTGTGGTCGCTTATATCCTCCGCCGAACGCAATCTTGGTATTTCTGGAAGATTTCCGATCGCATCCCTTGGCATCAGGATCAATACTCCGGCTTTGCGCCAGCGATCACAGTCTCTGCAATGGTGTTCGTTGCATCGCTAGCCTGCCTGCTCATCGAAACTTGGCGTCAGCCGCCCAAGGCAGACAGTGATGGTTTTTGCAAACAATGCCGATACGATCTGAGGGCGACCCCATCGGGACGATGTCCCGAGTGCGGCCAAGCAAACATAATCGTCGCGGGCAGTATCGCTCGCACAATCGACACCTGATACGCTCAAGTAGATGCCCGACACCCCCGAACAACCCGACGCGAAGCAGACGATCAATATCGCGGAGACCGATGCGCCGATGCCTCGGTCTTGGCTGAGTGGTTCGCTGAAGTACACCGACTTCATGCCGTTGACTGAGGGCGGGACGGCTGAGCTGCAGACATGCCTTGATAAGAACCTGCACCGAACGGTGGTTTACAAGACGCTGCACGATCACCTGCAGAGTTCGGAGCTGGAGACCGCTCGGTTTTTGCGCGAGGCTCGTGTGACGGCGATGATCGCGCACCCCGGGACCGTGCCGGTGTACGAAGTTGGGCGGGATCGATCGGGCGAGTTGTTTTTCACGATGAAGAAGCTTGAGGGGCAGGACCTGCGATCGATCCTGCTGGCGATCTCGGCGAAGGACCGCTGGGCGGTCGAGGAGTTCCCCCTTGCGACGCTGGTGGACGTGTTGATTCAGACGTGCAACACGGTGGCGTATGCACACAAGCAAGGTGTGATTCACCGCGACCTCAAGCCGGCCAACATCTTGGTCGGGGCGTTTGGTGAGGTGACGGTCCTCGACTGGGGCCTGGCAAAAGTCCGAGGCGAGCAGGCATCAAGCCAAGTCGAAGAGGCGGTCGTCAAAGAAGCCTCGGGCTTAAAGATGGTCTCGCTAGAGCTCACCCAGCCGGGCAAACGCTACGGCACACCGCTGTATATGTCCCCCGAACAAGCCCGCGGCGATGAAAACCTCGACGAGCGCACCGATGTCTACAACCTAGGCTCGATCCTGTTTGAGTTCCTGACGGCGAAGAACCTGGTCTGGGGCAATGATGTCGAGGAGGTCCTCGCCCAAGTGCTCGAACGGCCCACGCCGATCCCCAGCGATGTCGCGCCGCAGCGCGAGGTCCCGCCTGAGCTTGAGGCGATCTGCCTAAAGGCGTTGGAGAAGGACCCGGCCGACCGTTACCCGTCAGTCAATGCGATGGTGCAAGATCTGAGTGCGTACCGCACCGCTCGGCCGATCTCGGTCTACCGCGCGACCGCGCTGGTTCGCCTGATGCGTTGGCGGGATCGCAATGCCCTGCCGCTGACCGCTGCGCTGGGTCTTTTGGCTGGGATCGTGCTCTGCTGGGTTGTCCTCCAGATGGTCTAAAAAAGTTTTCCCACGAACTTTGATCGTTTTGGTAGTCTACGTCCGATAGCAAAAGTGACAGAGGCTTGACGGGCAAGCCTCGCATCAGAATAAAACCAAGTTCACAGGGAGGTGAACTTTGATGGACGCAGGAAGCACAACACCATCCGCCGCTCACGCCGACCCCGCACGACGCCTAACCCACCCGGGATTCGTCATGCCAGCACCCATTCACCAAGCTCTAGCCGAACAGACCGACGACACGCCTCAGGCCAAGTCGCCGACCTGCTTGGACCGGACACAGATCCTCGACGCAACCGCGCGAGTTCTACGTGAAAAGGGCTACGACGGCACTACCATTCGTACGATCGCTAAGCAGCTCGACTGTGCAGTCGGATCGATCTACCGCTACTTCAAAGACAAGCGACAACTGCTCGATGCGGTTTGTCAGCGTCGCTTTGATGCGGTTGCCGAGCACGCCGAGCTACGCTCGCCTTTAAGCAAGACCGCGCTGATGTATGCTCGTGTCGCTGCTGAACAGCCCGAGCAGTACCGCCTGATGTTCTGGTTGGCATCGATCGGCAAGCAGTCGCAGTCCGAAGCACTGCCCGCAATTGTTCGTCGAATCATTGCTGGCTGGACCGAGGCGCTGGGCGATCAAGCCGCTGCCCGAAAGACATGGGCCGCCCTACACGGCGCGATCAACTTGGGCCTTGCGCCTGATCAGATCCTGACGCTGCTGGACCTGCCCGGCTCACCAAGTGAAGCCAACGAAGCAAGCGGCCTTAAGCTGACCGACGACGCGAACGCGACCTACTGATCACGCAACAATCAAAATACAAAGGGCAGGCCGATTGGTCTGCCCTTTTTAATGCGCTGCGTATTTGTGGCGCTAAAATGGTTTCACGCATGGATGACTCCGCCAACGACAAGACGCTTGCGATCCGATGCCCCGCGAAGTTGAACCTCACCCTGGCCGTCGGCTCGCCTAGGCCCGATGGGCTGCACCCGATCGCGAGCGTGATGGTCGCGTTGGACTTTGGTGATGACCTTCAGTTGCATCGCCTCGAAAATGGGCCGAGCGAGTTCACCCGACGCTTCGCAGACGATGCGCCAAAGGCTCAGCCGATCGATTGGCCCATTGAACGCGATCTTGCGTTTCGCGCGCATGCGAAGCTAGAGCAGGCCGTTGGCCGCCCCTTACCCGTCTCGTGCACCGTCGATAAACGCATCCCCGCTGGGGCCGGGCTCGGCGGCGGGTCATCCAACGCAGCAGGCATGCTCGTCGGCCTGCGATCGCTTTTCGATCTTTCAATCGGCGACGACGAGCTGCTCGACATCGCGCAATCGCTCGGCGCAGATGTGACATTTCTCGCCCACGCTCTACTTGGGCACACCGCCGCCCTCGTCACGGGCATCGGCCAGGTCATCGAGCCCATCGATACGATCCCTGCTTTTCACGCGACGCTCGTCTTTCCGGATGGCACCTGCCCGACTGCGGCGGTGTATCAGTCCTTCGACAAAGCCTTGGGCAACCAGCCCAAATCGATCCCGCATCAACTGCATACACAGTGGCGGGACGCTGGCCGACTCCCCGACGCACACAACGACCTGACGCAAGCCGCGATCCATGTGTGCCCCGCAGTCATGGCAGCTATCCAAGCAATCAAATCACTCAATCACGAACCTAGACTAACGGGGTCGGGATCGTGTGTTTTTAGCTTCATGCAAACCAAACAAGACGCGGTTGCGATCGCAGAAACACTTACCCAACTGGGACTTGCCGCCTGCTCGACGCACTATTCGAAGCTTCCTTGAGCGGCATAATTCTTATATGATTAAGGGTTAATTCGCCGAAGCAATTGGCGTCTCCTAAAAGTCTAGATACAACATCCCTCCGAGAGTCTCCTTATGTTGAAGCGTTCGATCCTTGCTCTGTTCGATATTCGATTGATGGCATTGCTGCTTGCCACACTGATGGTCATCCCAGGCTGCGGCAGTGGCGAGCCGGGCGACGACACCGGCTCCTCAACCGAAGACACCGGCACGACCGAAGCCACCAGTGACGAGTCGGCCGAGGAAACCGCTGAGCCCGAGGTCAAGATGCTCCCCGAGCCAGACCGCCCCGCTCACCCGCGCTCGCCCGAGGGCCTAACCGTCAAGGACGGCTTCCTCGTCGAAAAACTCTTCGACACCGACAAAGCCACCCATGGCTCATGGGTCGCCATCTGTGCAGGCCCGGACAACACGCTCTTCGTCACCTCGCAGTACCGCGACTACCAAGCGAAGATCGAAGGCAAGAACGTCAAGAAACAGCGTCAAACTCTTTTCACAATCAAGCCCCCCGCGGTCGACGATCACGAAGGCAAGACCGAAGTCATCGGCCACCCTGTTGACATCAACGGTGCGCAAGGCTTGCGATACGCTTTCGGCTCGCTCTACATCATGGAGTCAGGTAGGCAAAACGGCCTGGTCCGCGTGACCGACACCGACGGCGACGGCCTCTACGATTCCAAAGAACTCCTGCTCAACATCTGGGGCGGCGGCGAGCACGGCACCCACGCGATCGTTCCAACAGCCGACGGTAAAGGCCTCTACCTCGTCGCGGGCAACATGAGCCCGCTTCCCAAGCTCGATGCTAGTAAACCCGTGCAAGGCCTGTGGTCCGAAGACCATGTCCTGCCACAAAACCCCGACGGCCGAGGCCACGCTCGCGGCCTGCTCGCGCCCGGCGGCTGGATCGTCCGCGTCAACCCAGACGGCGGCGACGTCACCCTCATCTCCGCAGGCTTCCGCAACCAGTACGACATCGATGTCCACCCCAACGGCGAAATCTTCGCCTACGACGCCGACATGGAGTGGGACCTTGGCCAGCCTTGGTACCGCCCCACCCGGATCAACCATGCCGTCAGCGGCTCAGAATTCGGCTGGCGTAACGGCTCGGGCAAGTGGCCGACCTACTACGAAGACTCGCTCCCCTCGGTCGTCGACATCGGCCCGGGCTCGCCCGTCGGCGTCGCCTTCGGCACAGGTGCGAACTTCCCCACCAAATACCAATCCGCACTCTACGTCCTCGACTGGACCTACGGCACCATCTACGCCACACACATGAAGCCCGACGGCGCAACCTACACCGGCGAGATCGAACCCTTCGTCATGGGCAAGCCATTGCCCGTGACTGATGTCGCCATCGCAGGTGACGGCAACATGTACTTTTCCGCTGGTGGCCGCCGCGGCGCCTCGGCGCTCTACCGTGTCTCGTACTTCGGCGTCAACGACAAAGCCGTCCCCGAAGTCGCGCCGCTCAACAAACTCGCTCAGCTCCGTAAGGAACTCGAAACCCTGCACGCTCCCGACGCACCAGCCGACAAGATCGACATGATCTGGGAGAACCTTGGCCACAGCGACCGCTTCATCCGCTTCGCCGCACGCGTCGCACTTGAGCACCAGCCGATCGAACGCTGGCTCGAGAAAGCACAGGCCGAAAAAGACACACTGACCCGCATCATGGCGGGCCTAGCACTCGCACGCCATAAGCACGATGCCGCGATGGATGTACTTATCGCTGCTGAACCTAAGAATGAATTGCAGACGCTCGCGTGGACCCGTGCCGTGGCCGTCGCGATGTACCGCAAGGCAACGATCGATGGTAAGACACAGGTCCGCACCTACGACCAGGCCCACCTGGCCAAGCGTGATGCACTACTCGCCAAGCTCGAAGGTTTCCTGCCTAGCGAGAGCCTGCCGATCAACACCGAAGTGGTCCGCCTCCGTGTCGCGCTCAGCGACCCGACCGTCATCGCGTTCGCACTGGACCTCATGAATAGCGTGACAACCCCGACCCCGCCTTGGCTGGACCTCGCTGCACAGAACGACCGATACGGCGCCGCGATCCTCGCGATGAAAGAGAACCCGCCGCCATCGGTGGAACTCGGCATCGCGTTCATGCTCCGCAACATCAAAGACGGCTGGACGCCAGCAACACGCCAAGCCTACTTCTCTTGGCTGAACCTGGCGACAATGGCAGGCGGCGGTAACTCGTATGCCCAAGCCCTCAAGAAGATCCGTCAACAGTCCGTCGCAACGCTCACCGAGCAAGAGAAGATCGCACTTGGCACGATGATGGACGAGCCGACCGTCAAGTCGCCGTACCCCATCGTCCAGCCTAAGGGCCCAGGCCGTAAGTGGACCACCGCCCAAGCAACCCGGCTCACTGAAGGCAAGCTCGTCGGCCGAGACTTTATGAAAGGTGCAGGCCTTT
>JBGCDC010000509.1:0-2491 GCA_045105055.1 Phycisphaeraceae bacterium
ACCCGGATATGCAGGTAGACAAGAAAGACTTCGGTGTTAAAACCGGGCTCGTTCAAGAGAGCCTGAGCAGCGACGGTAAGCCACTACTCGCCGAAGGCCACAACGGTGTCCGCGGTATGATTACTTCCGAGTCGTCATTCAACCAATGGTTCCGTGATACGCCCGGGGTCAATATCAGTATCCCGTTCAGTATTAATCTAGACAACGGCCAAGAAGAAGCAGGCGGGCTCTATACCTTCGCGGTGGAGAAACCCAACTACTTCTTCCCAATCGATGGATTAGGTTGGGGTGATACCGCCCGTGACCGCAACGGCCATCAGCGTAATTTTTACTTCACCTATGAAATTCAAACCGAATTCACTTTCATCCCCAAAGATGAACGGGACTACGACATGTCTTTCTCGTTTACCGGTGACGACGATGTCTGGGTCTTTATCAACGGCAAACTAGCCGTCGATATTGGCGGCGTCCACGGCCAGGCCCAGCGGTCTGTCAACCTGGATGAGAATGCCGAAGAACTTGGACTAGAAGAGGGCGAGACCTACACGCTGGACTTCTTCTTTGCCGAGCGTCACACGACGGAGTCAAACTTCCGCATCGAAACGACGCTAACCCTGGTGGACATCCCGCCGACGTCGGTCAGCCCGCTGTACGACTGATCGTTCAATAACAAGCTCTTTCTCCTTCGTAAGCGACCCCGTTATGTTGACGGGGTCGCTTTATTTTTGATGCCGTTTTGACTGTGTAGCGGGCGACGCGCAGCGTCCCGTGTATACGGTCTTTACTTCAGATGATACTACGGGATGCTGAGCGTCTCCGGCTACACGGGCACGGGAATAGCTTAAATCCGCTTGATGACCAGCGTATCGTTTTGTCCGCCGAAGCCGAAGCTGTTTGACAGGCAGATGTCGACTTTCGCATCGCGAGCAACGTTGGGTACATAGTCGAGATCGAGTGCGGGGTCGGGGGTTTCGTAGTTGATCGTTGGCGGGAGTTTGCCGTCACGGATGGCTAATGCACAGACAATCGCTTCGGTCACACCGGCCGCGGCGATGAGGTGGCCGAGCATGGATTTGACGGAGCTAACGGGTGGTGCTTTTGATACATCGCCGTCTTCGCAAAACACGGCTTTGATGGCTTTGGTTTCGATCGAGTCGTTTTCTTTGGTGCCGGTGCCGTGAGCAGAGATATAGTCGATGTCCTCGGTCGAGACGTCCGCCATGTTGAGGGCTTGACGCATCGCGGCCGCGCCGCCTCGGCCTTCGGGGTGGATGTCGGTGATGCGGTAAGCGTCGGCGGTTGAGCCATAGCCCGCGATCTCGGCCAGCGGTGTTGCGCCGCGTGCTTGGGCGTGTTCGAGGGTTTCGAGGATAAGGATGCCCGCGCCTTCGCCCATCACAAAGCCTTCGCGATCAACGGAAAACGGGCGAGAGGCGGTCTGCGGCGTGTCGTTACGGTTGGATAGCGCGGTGAGCCGATTGAACCCGGTGACGCCGAGGGGGTGGATCATTGTGTGGGCCCCGCCTGTGATCATGACGTCCGCGTCGCCGCAGCGGAGGATCTGCGACGCCTCGCCGATGGCTTGTGTCGAAGCGGCGCACGCGGTCAGGCAGTTATAGCTCGGCCCTTCTGCGTTGAACTCGAGTGCAAGGTGCGTCAACGGCATGTTCGGCTCTTGTTCGATCTCGACTAAGGCTTCGAGGCATTCGTGTGCTTTGGTCGCCCAAGCCTTACCATCGATCTCGCGATCCTCGGCGTTCCACCCAGCAAGGTTCGCCGCGACGTAGTTTTCAAAGTCGAGCGAACCTTCGACGGATCCGAGGTAGATGCCAAGCCTTGACGAGTCGAGTTTATCGAACCCATCGAGCCCGGCCATCTTCCACGCTTGCACCGCAGCGCCGAGTGCGAAGCTTGTGTTCAGGCCGACGCCTTCGTGTAGTTCTTTCTTGCTGACGTAGTCGTTGTGGTCGTAGTCTTTGACCTGTGCGCTGAATGTCGTGGGAAACGTCGATGCATCAAAGCGCGTGGTCTTATCGACGCCAGAGGCGCTGGACAGCAGCGCGGACCAGACGGTTTCGAGGTCGTGTCCAAGGGGCGTGACCCAGCCCATTCCAGTGATGACGATTCGTTGGCTCATCGGTGATTGCTTTCGTTTTACTCGCCGAGGATGGCAAGGTTGATCAATTCGTCTAGTTTTTGTGTTGGCGTTTCGTTTACCGTGAGCTTATGTGCCGCGGTTTCGTATTCATCGAGCCAGCGTGTAATGCTCTTAGTCAACAGCGGGTCAGCGGCTTGCTTTCCTAATTCATCCGCAGCACGCTTTTGTACCATTAAGCGATCGAGTGCATGTCGCTCTTCAGCGGACCAGTCGATCGCTTCTAGCACATCATCAAATGATGTTGGTGGTTGCTTGCCATGCAGGGTGATGTAGCGGATACACGCGAGCGGCCTGACCACGTAAAGATATTTCTTGCGAACCGGTGTAGGTTCG
>JBGCDC010000510.1:0-3905 GCA_045105055.1 Phycisphaeraceae bacterium
CCTGGGGGTCAAGCCCGGTCGTCGGCTCATCCAAGAACACCACGCTCGGCTCATGCACCACCGCACGAGCGATCATCAGCCGACGCTTGTATCCGCCGGACAATGTTTCCGGCGACGCATCCGCGTACTCACGCAGGCCGAATTGATCGAGTAATTCCTCAATGCGCTGATCCAAATTTTCGGGACGCGGTCGGTAGTATCGGCCAGTCTGCACGAGGTTTTGCTTGACTGTAAAGTCCGCGTCAAAGGTGTCGTCTTGCGTGCAAACGCCTAGCCTCCGCCGCGCGGCATCAGGATCGTTTTGCAAGTCATGGCCCGCGATCTTGACCGAGCCCTCGTCCGGCTTGAGGTAGCCGTAGCACATGCGAAGCGTCGTCGTCTTCCCCGCGCCATTAGGCCCAAGCAGTCCGAGCACTTCGCCCGCCTTGCACGTCAAATCGATCCCGTCAACGACGCGATTGCCGCCGAGATGTTTGACCAGGCCTTGCGCGTCGAGCAGCGCTACAGCCGGATCGCCAACGTACTTCGCATCGGTGATGTGGATGGTCATTGTCATATTTACAGTCCAATATCGTATCGCAAGCGTATCGCGAAAGCGTGTATCGCCGTTTGACACGATGGATATTATGTAGGTTTATGAAAACGCTTCTGATTTGCGACCGGGGCAACCCATGGCAGAAACCCCTTTGACGGGTTGTCTACAAAAGACTTCCGCCACGACCGTCAGCACTTTATAATTCATTGATGCAAGCGACACGTCTACTCGATGAAATTCGGCAACTACCCGCAAAAGATCGGCTTGAGCTTCTCAATAAGCTCTGGGCAGAGTTGGGAGAATCCGATTCGGTCGCTCCCTTAACCCCCGCTCAGCGTCAAGTGTTGGATGAACGCATCAAAGAGCACGAGGACAACCCAGACCAGGTTGTTCCGTGGGAGCAGGCCCGTGATCAAATTTTGGATCAGCTTTGAGTGCATCACTTGTCATCCGAAGTCAAGCGGTCCAAGACCTGCACGATGCGGCGAAATGGTATGAGTCTCAATCTGATGGGCTTGGTCGAGAATTCGTGAGTCAGGTAGATTTGGCTATGAACTCGGCCTGTCTCATGCCACTCCGATTTCCTGAAGTGCATGATGGCATCAGAAGGACATTGGTTAAACGCTTTCCTTACGGCGTCTATTTTCGTTGTGAAACCGAAACGAACCGCGTGATCGTGTTCGCCATTATGCATCTGCATCGCGATCCGAAACGATGGCAGACACGGAACGAATAGTAAGAAATAAGTTTTGAAACGATGCGTTTCAATCTATTCGCCCGACCGGCATGCGACCGTAGCATCTAGGTTTCGCTTATTCTCACGGATATCGCAACCGATTGATTGCGGTTTACTTTTTCTGCAATTTATTCACCCGGCGTTCGATGCGATGCAGACCACGGACCAAGTCGGCCGCAGATTTATAGACCGCCATCTCCGGGTTCTTTGGGCGGAGCACCGCTGCGGTCAATGCGCTGAGCATCCCGGCGGTGTCGGACTCGGGCTCATAGTTGATGAGCTGTTTGAGGTCGGGGTTGGCGTGAGGCTTAGCAATTTGGACCGCGAGGTAGAACGAGTCGACGGTCTTGTCGGTCTTGCCATAGACCTCGGAGATCGCGTTGTTGGTGACGTGCCCACGCTCGATCATCTTGCCGAGCATGCGTTGGATTTGGCTGGTGCGCATCATCTCAGTGAAGAGTTCGCCGAGCATGGGCGATTGATTGACTTGTTCGCCGATCTTGCACGCGCTGCCGAAGTCGACAAAGCCGACCCCGTTAGGCGTGATGACCATGTTGTCCATGCGCAGGTCCAGGTGCATGATGCCAGCCTGCTCGTGGATCGCCGCGAGCAACTCGGCCGACTGGATCGCGAAATCCAGCTGACTGATCGGCTCGCCGCCGATGCGCATCCAATTCATATGCAGCGTGCGAACAAAGCCTCGACTGTCTTTTTGAATGCCCAAAGGCCGAGGCACCTTATTTCGGTACTCGGGTGCGAGCTTCTTTTGCAGGATGCCGAGCATCGCGGCTTCGCGGGTGAGGAACGTCGGAAAGACGTGTTCGACGAGTTTGTGGGCCCGCTTCTCGAGCTTGCTCAGCGCGACATCGGGGAACTTATGCCGAAGCCGACGGATGAGGTCGGCGTAGGTCGGCACGCGCTTGGTCACGACGTAGCCATCGGGCACGAGCTCGGACTTAGGGCAGCGCGACAGCTCAACGTGGTAGGTAAAGCGCTCGGTGAAGTCGCCCGGCTGGATGAGCTGGACCTTGCGAGCCAGGAAGGCGTAGCCGTGCGGCGTGACGCCGGGGATGCGCATGCCCGCGAGGTTGGCGTGGACTTGGGTGACAGGTTCTTCGAGGATGAAGCCGCGTTTACGGTCGTAAGCCTGCGCGAGGTCTTGCGCACTTTTTTCATCTGGCGCGACGTAGAGGAATGCGCCGCCCCATCGCAAACGGGCGAAGGCTTCGTCGGGGAGTTTGGGTTCGCCGGGCGTTGCGGTGAGGACGTCGACGAACTTGCCTTGGGGGGCTTCGCTGGCTCGGCCGGATTGGTGGGCGGCCGAGTCTTGGCGTAGCCACCGCCGCTGCGCGACCGCGACCAACCGCTGCAGGTGCTTGTCCTTGCCTGAACCTGCTTCCTTCGCAGCCGAGTCCTTTAGCGCCGCCTGTGACGGCACAGGGCGTGTCTCCCCAGCTTGTTTGAGCATCAACATACGCAGCACACCTTGAAACCAACTTCGTTTCTTTGGTATCGGCTTAGCAGACGCGCGGGTTTGGTCCGAATAAGCAAGATTACTCGGCGTTTTTGGGGCCTGCGGCGGCGGGATCAGCCCATCACGATCGCTTGTCGCGCGTTTGGGTGGTCGCCCATGCGCGTCGCGGTTGATGTGGTCGTAGATCGGGTGCTGTGAGGCCATAAGCAAGCGGCGGGGGTTGCCAAGAAGGAGCGAGTCGTCGGCCCGCGAATCAGTCATTGTAGATCGTCACGACCGACAACATACAGCCAGTAAACTGCACACATGCTCGAAACACACACACCAAGTTGTTTTTCTAGCCAGTACGTCCTCTTGGACAACGGCAAACCCTGCGGCAAATTCGCTGGCAGAACCTTCTCCAGCAGTATCGATGTATCACTGCTCAAGCGGTATCGCTTGGTATTCAAGCATCAAGGCATTTTCAGCTCTCGCTATACACTTTTGGACCGAGGCACGGGCTCAGTGATTGCGGGCGCGGCACACGCCGGGCTATTCACCAGTGCGTGGGACCTTTCGCTGGAGGTCGGCGACTGCAAGATGGTCTCGGCGGGCCTCTTTAGCCAAGGTTTTTACATCGAGCAGACACGCAAACGGTTAGCCGAGGTCAACGTCTCCGGCGGATGCAGCGGGACGTGGTACGTCCGACCGCACGTCGCCATGCCGTTGACGGATCAAGTCATGATCGGACTTGTCTTCCACACGATCCTGCGAAGACGTCGGCAGCGCCACAATTCATCTACGTGACTCGGATACGCAGCATTGTCATCATGACATGCACAACTACTAAAATGGACCGATGCTCAAGAGCCATCGAAAAGGCCGGTTCTCTGGCGAATACCTGCTGACAGATGAAGACCAACCCTGCGGGCGCTTTAAGCGATCGCTTTGGCAAGTACACACCGATGTCTGGCTGCTCGATCGGTACCGCCTGAGGTATCAGCGTGCTAGCGGGATCATCCGAGCGCACTTCGAGTTGATCGATCTTCAAGAACAAAAAACGCAGATCGCTTCAGGCAAACGAAAGCGGTTGTCTGAAGACTGGGAATTATCACTGTCAATCGGCGACTGCCTTATGGTGCCCGGCGGCGTGGATCGTCAAGGCTTCAACGTTCAGCACC